>JACRBC010000045.1 GCA_016213245.1 Candidatus Solibacter usitatus
CATGGCGTTCATGAACGCCGGCAACGAGGTGCCGCCCATCGCCGGCCTCAACGCCTCCGCCGTCTGCTCCGTCATCGCCATCGCCTCCCGCAACGCCCAGGGCGTGCCCCTCTCCGGCGAGGTGATCTTCGACGCCAACTACTCCGGCTTCCCCGACGGCGCCAACTTCAGCGGCTTCCACATCCACAACGCGCCCGCCGGCATCAACGCCGGCGTGGTCATCAGCTCCGGCCTCAGCGGAACGGTTCCGGCCGTGGCCGCCGGCGGCAACCTCCACTATGAGGTGTCCATCGACCCGGCCAACCCCACCCAGGCCACGGCCCTGGCCGGGCTCTTCGCCGAACCGTCTTTTTACTACGTCAACATCCACACCCAGACCAACCCCGGCGGCGCCATCCGCGGCCAGTTGCACCGCACCGACAGGATGAACTTCCAGACCACCCTGCTGCCCTCCAATGAGCTTCCCGCCGTCAACCTGGACGCCACCGCTCCCGCCGCCCTTACCCTCCACTCCCTGCGAAACAACGAAGGCTGGATTGTTGCCGGCGTTTCCATCTTTGACGTGAACTTCCGCTTCCCCGGCGCCGCCCAGATCTCGGGCCTCCACATCCACGACGGCTCGGCCAGCGCCAACGGCCCGGTCATCCTCAACTCAGGTCTCGCCGCCGCCAGCCAGCCGAACTCCGACACCGGCTTCGGAAACGTCTTCCGCGTCGCCACGCAGTCCAGCGCCGGCGCCCTGAGCGCCATGAACCTGATCGCCATCAATCCGAACGCCACCTACTACAACATCCACACCACCACTTTCCCTGCCGGCGTCATGCGCGCCCAGACCGCTCCGCCCCTGCCCGCCCCCGCCATCTCCGCCGTCATCAGCGGCGTCAGCGACCCCTCACGCGCCGCCGTCGCCCCGCAGGGCCTCATGACCATCTTCGGCTCAAACCTGCTCAGCGCGCCCTCCTCCAGCGACGCCTTCGAATCCGCCGCGCCTCTGCAACTGAACGGCGCCAGCGTCACCGTGGGCGGCCGCAAAGCCGCCATCGTCGCCTTGAGCCGTGAAGCCGGCTTCGTTCCCACCGACTACATCGTCGCCCAGGTCCCCGTCGACGCCGCCAATGGCGCCCAGGCCGTCATCGTCACCACCGCCGGCGGCGACAGCGCCTCCTTCTTCGTGCCGGTCGCCTCCGCTGCCCCCGCCCTGTACTTCGATACCACCGGCGGCATCGCCTTCCACATGGACGACATGACGCTGGTCCGTCCCGACAGGCCGGCCCGCGCAGGCGAGACCATCGCCCTGCTCGCCACCGGACTCGGCCGCACCGTCCCGTCGCTCCCCACCGGCGCCATCCTCGCCGGCGATGCCCTCTCCCTCGTCCTGCCCAGCCCCACCGTCACCATGGGCGGCAGGCAGGCCGCGGTCACCGGCGCCGGACTCGTCCCCGGCTACGTCGGCTTCTACCTCGTCGTCGCCACCGTGCCCGACGCCCTCTCCGGCGTCGTTCCGGTCTCCATCGCCCAACTCGCGCCTGGTTCCAGCACCGCCGCCACCTCCAACGCTGTCACCATCCAGGTGCGCTAGCCAACTCACGCGGGCCGGCCATCGCCGGCCCTCCGCCTACTCCAATCCCAATTCCCGCCTCAACTTCCCCACATCGTAGTGCGGCTCCCCTTCCAGCCTCCGCCTCTCCATGCCGTTCTCGAAATCCCTCAGTAGCTCCACCACCCGGCTTCGCCCACCCTTCGTCTTCACCGCCTCGCGCGGCGTCTTCCCATCCAGCGCCGGCAAGCGCGTGTCCGGCCACTCCGCATAGTGGCGCTCCAGGTGTTCGGTCACCAACCGGTCCTGCACCTCCTTCGGAATCTCGCCGGCCGCCCGCTCCCGCTTCGCCGGCTCCTCCCTCGCCCGCCGCTTCATCTCCGCCTGCGTCGTCGACTCATCCTGTTTGTGCCGCAGCGCCTCGCCCGCCAGCCTCTCCAGCAACTGCTTCCCCCGCTCAAAGCGCTCTCGTGAGTTGCTGTCCAGACTCAATTCGCCCTCGTCCAGCCGGATCGAGCCCAACACCGTCCGCCCCGTCTCCCCAGCCTTCCCGCTGAGCCACGCGAATCGCCCCCCCTCTCCGTCCTCCTCCATCTGCCCGCATCCGCGTAGCGCCTTCTCCACCGCTCCCCGATCCACTACCGCATACTTCGCCTCGCAAATCACCACATCCTCCCCGTCGGTATTGGTCAGCCGCAGCTTCTCATACCGCGCCTCCGCCAGCTCATACGGCTGCCTGCGGATCAGCGGCCACTCCCGCTTCAGAAACTCCGCCCACTCCAGCCTCCTTGCGCGCCGTTCCGCTTCCATCCACTCCTTCAGGCTCTCCACATCCTCCCGCTGTACTTTCACCCCGAGCCCCGTCAGCTCCTGCCCGCGCTCTCCCGGCACCACCCTGCCCAGCAGCACGTCCCACTTCACCAACGACTTCGACAGGCTCACATCGTGCACAAACTGCGTGCCCCCGAAAACAAGATCCTTGAGATCCACTCCCTTTCCCGTGGTCACCGACTGCGCCTCATACAAACCGATGTGGCTCTTCGCCCACAACCCGGCCATCTCCCTCTCCCTCGCGCTCAACCGGCTTCCATGCCGCGCCACGTACTCCTCAATCACAGTCCGTCCCAGGTGCGGCGCCACGAAGTCGTGTACAAGCCAGTCGATCAGCGCCGTCGCCTCATCCTCGTCCAGCTTGTCCTTCGTTCCGAACTCAACCATCGCCGCGGACTTCACCCGCAGCGGAATCACCTCCCTCACGAAATCCCCTAAGCTGTTCCGGAGCCGGTTCAGATCGTCCGCACTCCCGGACGGCTGCCTCGTTCCCTCTACGTCCGCATCCAGATGACACTTCTTGTACTTCTTCCCGCTGCCGCACCAGCATGGATCGTTGCGGCTAGGCGTCGCCGTTCTCCGCACAGGTTCCGGCGGCAGGTATTCGTCATCATCATCGTCGTCGTATGGATCTTCAATCGCTTCGTCCTCGCACCAATCGACCTCCCCGGCGCAGATGTCGTATACCGTCATTTCAAACGCCTCTACCGGCGGCAGTGGCAGTTGGGTCTGGCTCAACTCTTCCACCACCTGCTCGCAATCCCGGCGCATGCGCTTTGAAAGCTCCTGCCCGTGCCGTCGCAGGATGTTGCGGCCCAGTTCGCGGCCTGCCCGCCTGTCCAGCGCCACCGCGATCAGCACCAACATCAACGCCAGCCCATCCCGTTGCTTCTGATCCAGCCTGCTCCAGTCCCCGGCCATCTCCTCCAGCACCGGTAGCGCCAACTTTCCCGGCGGCCGCCGAGCCATCATTCCCACTACCGTCGCCCGGTCATCCATGTCCATCCCCGCTGCCAGTTCCCTCAACCTCGCGTATCCCGCCTCGGGCATCCTGCCTAGGATCCTGTCCATCGCCCACTGTGCCGGCCCCTGCACGTCCGGTTCCTCCGCTGAAGTCATCTCCAGCAATTCCCCCAGCAGCCGCGCGTCGCCCATCTCTCCCAGCAGCGCCAGCGCACATTCCACAGCCGTCGAATCCTCCTCCTCCAGCCCGCCGCGCGCCCACGCCCGCAATACTCCAAGCAGCAGGCGGATCATGAAATCGCCCTCGCCCAGAATCGCGTCTACGCGCTCCTTGTCCAGATCATCCCCATCCAGCACGGAATGAACCAGTCGGTGCGGCCGCAACCGCTCCGTCGTCCCCAGGCTCTCAATGTCCCTTCTCTTCAGCAGGAATCGCTGCATCACCTCCATCCGCTCGCGCGGGCTCAGATCCTGCCAGCCCGAGGCCATTTCCATGTCCGCCATGAACTCCACCGGCAGTTCACCGCCGGTCATCATCCGCCGTATTGCCAGTTCCATCAATCCCAGTGAGAGGTCCACTTCCGGATGCGTCTCCGCCGCCACCTTCGACAGCGCCCCGAACGCCATTCCAAACGCCGGATTCGCCTCCGCCGACCGCCACAACAACGCCTCCCCTTCCTCCACTGCCCCCGCCTCGACCTTCAACATCCCCAGTTTGAACAACGCGTAGTAGTCCTCTCCATCCAGCTCCAGCAGCCGGACCACCCCCTCTTCGGCGCTGATCGTCCCCGCCTCCACCTCCTCCAGCAACTTCTTTTGCCCTTCGAAGACTTCATCGCTCTGATACAACATAGATGCCATTCTAGCCGCCCCAGCCCCCCCCTGCGCCCGGTCTTTCCATTGACAGCCAATCGAAATAAATCCGGAACCCATAGCTCTCTCAATCCCCGGCACTTGCTCCTCCCGCCCGCCGGCCCTGCGTCAGGTTTCCAGGCCCGCCGTGCCATCTTCCCTGCGGAGGATCACTCTTGTGCCCACTCATGCCCCGATCTCGAAACCCGCGCCCCCGCGCGTCCTCGGCCCCACCGCCTGCGGTTCCAACCTATTTCACAGCCCCAACCCAAAACTGGTTGAAAACAAAGAACCGTCTGCCCTACTCCCGCTCGCTCTAGCCCGCCCGGCGCCCCGGGCTAGTACAGTCATGGTATTGACCACTCTTTCCCGGATGTGTCCCAATGTCTGAAATGACTCTCAGGGGCTTCCTGCCGGCCTCCGCCGGCCTTGCGCTCGCTCTCGCCGCCGTCGTGCTCACCGGCCAGTCCGCCGCGCCACCGTCCGAGAGCCTCCTCCGGCTCCGCAACCTCGGCAAGGCCTTCTACGAAAACCCCACCACCCAGGCTCAGGCCGTCGACCAGTTCAAGCGCGCTCTCGACCTCGCTCCCAAATCGGCCCCAGACCGCCTGAACTACGGCCTCGCCCTCCTCCGCGCCGGACGCGCCGCCGAAGGCATCGCCGAGCTCGAGTCGGTCCAGAAGATGGACCCCCGCCTCCCCCACACCTGGTTCAACCTCGGTATCGAATACAAGAAGCTCGGCGACACCGCCAAGGCCATCAGACAGCTTGAGCGGATGGTAAGTCTGGTCCCGAATGAGCCCATCGCCCACTACAACCTCGGCGTTCTCTTCAAAGCCGAAGGGAATCAGGACGCCGCCAACGCCCGGTTTGAACTGGCCGCCCGCCTCGACCCCAACTTCGCCGCGCCCCACTTCCAGCTCTTCAACTTCTACCGCCAGTCCGGCGGCCAGGAGCGCGCCCGCGCCGCGCTCGCCCGCTTTCAGGACCTCAAGCGCCGCCACGAGGAGTCCGGAAGCGGCAACGAGGACGTCGAGTGGTCCTCCTATTCCGAAGTCTACGATCCCGTCGACCCCGCACTCGCCGCCAGCCCCGCACAGCCTGCCGCACTCCAGTTCACCAACGCGGCCCTGCCCGGCAAGTTCACCCCAGCCAATACCACCCTCCACGTCATCGACCTCGACGGCTCCGGCTCCTCTGACCTGCTCGCCGTT
The DNA here is from genome assembly GCA_016213245.1 of Candidatus Solibacter usitatus. Classification (GTDB taxonomy): domain Bacteria; phylum Acidobacteriota; class Terriglobia; order Bryobacterales; family Bryobacteraceae; genus Paludibaculum; species Paludibaculum usitatum_A. The sequence goes on from JACRBC010000045.1 coordinate 5,398, forward strand.
TCCACCGCCGGCATCGCCGTCTTCCGCAAGGGCCTCACCCCTGTCCCTCAGCCCGCCTTCGACTCATTGACCGGCATCCTCGCCGCCATCCCAGGCGACTACGACAACGACGGCCTCGCCGACCTCTGCGTTCTCACCGCCTCCGGCCCCATCCTCTTCCACAACACTCGCACCGGTTTCCAACGATCCCCCATCAGCGTGCCCGCGGGGAGGTATGAGACCGCCGTCTGGCTCGACTACGACCACGACTACGACCTCGACTTGCTCCTGCTCGCCGCCAAGCCCACGCTACTCCGCAATCAACTCCCCCAAGGCTTCACCGAACGGAATACGGATATCCCGTTCGTAACGGGCAAGCCTACGTCCGCCACCGTGACCAGGGTGGTCCCCGACACCAAGTCCCACGACCTCATCATTACCTACGCCGACCGGCCCGCCGTCCTTTACAAGGACCGCCTCAGCGGCAAGTACGAGCCCATCGCCCTCCCCGCCGTCCCCGCCGGCGCCACCGCCGTCACCTCCGCCGACATCAATAACGACTCCTTCCCCGACCTCATCTGGAACTCCGGCGCCGCCGTGAATAAAGACGGGGCTTTCTCTGCCATCCCCTGGCAGCCCCGCGGCTCCTTCGCATTGGCGGACCTCGAGAACCGCGGGCTGCTCGACGTCCTGGCCTCCGGCTGGGTCTATCGAAACGAATCCCAGGGCCGCTTCACCGCCAGACAAAACGCCACCGGCCTCCCTCCCAATACCACCGTGCTCGCCGCCGCCGACTTTGACGCCGACGGCCGCACCGATCTCGCCCTCCTCCTCTCCGACGGCACCCTCCACCGTTGCCTGAATCGCACCCCCCTCCGCTCCAACTGGTCCCGTGTCCGCCTCACCGGCGTCAAGAATCTCAAGCTCGCCCCCGGCGCCGAAGTCGAGGTCAAAGCCGGCGCGCTCTACCAGAAGTTGCTCTATCGCGGCGTCCCCCTCACCTTCGGCCTGCGTTCCGGCGGCAAAATCGACACCATCCGCATCACATGGCCCAACGGCCTCATCCAGAACGAGACCCGGCCCAGGCCCAATCTGCCCCTCGCCTACCAGGAGGCCCCCCGCCTCTCCGGCTCCTGCCCCATCATCTGGACCTGGAACGGCGCCGCCTTCGAGTACATCACCGACGTGCTCGGCGTCGCCCCCCTCGGCGCCTCCTCCGGCGACGGCTCCTACTTCCCCGTCGATCACGACGAGTATGTCTCTATCCGCGGCGGCCAGCTCAAACAGCGTGACGGCCGCTACGAAGTCCGCATCACCGAGGAGCTTGCCGAGGTCACCTACCTCGACCAGGTCCACCTGATCGCCGTCGATCACCCTGCCGGGCGCGAGATCCTGTCCAACGACAAGTGGAAGTCGCCGCCCTTCCCGGATTTCCGTCTCTACGGCGTCTCCCGCCCGATTCCCCCGGTGCGAGCCACCGAGGACGGCGCCCGCGACGTCACAGCCCGTCTCCTCCACCTCGACCGCCAATACCCCGACGGCTTCCGCCGCGACATGCAGGGCGTCGCCGCCACCCACACCCTCGAACTCGACTTCGGATCCGCCGCCCCCAGTAACGACGCCATCCTCGTCCTCCATGGCTGGGTCGATTGGGCCGACGGCTCCACGTTTCTCCAGCAGGCGCAGGCCACCCCCGGCGGGTTGCTCACCCCCCAGCTTCAGGTAAAGGATGGGGCAGGGAAGTGGGTCACCGTCATCGAGGACATGGGGATGCCTGCCGGCAAACCCAAGACCATCGCCGTCGACCTCACCCGCAAGTTCCTCTCCGCCTCCCGCCAGGTCCGCATCGTCACTAACCTCTGTATCTACTGGGACCGGATCTACCTCAGCCAGGACGCCTCCACCCCACAGGTGAACCTCACCGAACTCAGCCCCGCCGGAGCCGGCTTGCAGTTCCGCGGCTTCTCGCGCAACCTCGTCCACCCGCGGCGCCGCCAGCCCGAGCAGTTCTTCTATGAGCAGGTCTCCGCCACCTCCATGTGGGACCCCACGCCGGGCAACTACACGCGCTACGGGGAGGTCACGCCGCTGCTCGACAAGGTCGATGACAAGCTCGTCATCATGGGTTCCGGCGACGAGCTCAGCCTCCACTTCGATGCCGCCGCCCTGCCTCCTCTGCCCGCCGGCTGGCGCCGCGACTGGCTGCTCAAAGTCGACGGCTGGGCTAAGGATCGCGACTCCAACACCGCCTTCTCCCAGACCGTCGAGCCCCTGCCGTTCCACGGCATGACCTCCTACCCCTATCCATCCGGTCAGCATTACCCTGGCGCCGCCGAGCTCCAGCAGTACCGTGAGCGGTACAACACCCGCCCCGCCCTCCGTCTGCTGCGGGCTCTGCATCAATCCGGAACCAACTCCAAAGGCGTACGTTGACCATGCCAACTTCGAAAACAGCCCGCTGGGCGGGCCTCGCGTTCCTTGTGCTCCTGGCCAACAGCGCCTACCTGCTGGCCTTCGCCACCCCCAGCATCTTCTACATGGCCAACGTCCTGGCGCACATCGGCCTGGGCGTCCTCTGGGCCGCGCTGCTCCTTCTCAGCCGCCAGTTCCGCAAGCAGGCTCTGATCGCCAGCACCGTGATAGCCAGCGGCGCGGCTTTGGTCTATACCGGCGCTGGTTTCGACTTCCGCTGGCTGCTCTGGCTCCACGTCGCCGCCGGCGTCCTCACCGCCCTGGCGCTGGTCATCGCCGCCCGCCGCCGCGTCTGGGCCCTCGTCCTGGCCGCCTGCTGCCTCTTCTACTTCGGCGCCACCGCCTACCACAAGCTCAATCCGGCTCATCAGACCGCCATCGTCAACCCCCTGAACGTCCCCGCCTCTATGCAGCAGGAAGGCGCCGGCCCGCGCAGCCCCTTCTGGCCTTCCTCGGCCAATACCAACGTCAACGGCATCATCCCATCCAACTTCTTCATGGACTCCAAACTGTGCGGCGAGTGCCACAAGGACGCATACGCCCAGTGGAACTCCTCCATGCACCACTTCTCCTCCTTCAACAACCGCTTCTACGCCCGCTCCATCGAGCACATGCAGGAGATCGGCGGCACGCAAGGCTCCAAGTGGTGCGCCGGTTGTCACGACCACGCGGTCTTTTTCAACGGCCGCTTCGAAAAGCCCATCAAGGACCAGATCAATACCCCCGAGGCCCAGAACGGCCTCGGCTGCGTCTCCTGCCACTCCATCGTGCACGTCGATTCCACCATGGGCAACGGCGGCTTCACCATCGAATACCCGCGCCTCCACGACCTCGCCTCTTCCCGCAATCCCTATATCCGCGCGCTGGACCGCTTCCTCACCAAGGTGGACCCCGAGCCCCACCGCCGTACGTTTCTCAAGCCCTTCATGAAGGACTCCTCCGAGTTCTGCTCCACCTGCCACAAGGTCCACCTGGACGGGCCCGTCAACAACTACCGCTGGCTCCGCGGCTTCAACGAGTACGACAACTGGCAGGGCTCAGGCGTCTCCGGACAGGGCGCGCGCAGCTTCTACTACCCCGACAAGCCGCTCACCTGCGGCGGCTGCCACATGCCTCTGGTCCCATCCAAAGACCCCGGCAACCGCGACGGCATGGTCCACGACCACCGCTTCGCCGCCGCCAACACCGCCGTCGCCCACGTCAACGGCGACCAGAAGCAACTGGCTGCCACCAAGGGCTTCCTCCAGTCCGGCTTCATCAGTGTGGACATCTTCTCCGCCGCCCCGGCCGATACGCCACCTCAATCTTCGATGCGCCGCCGCGCGGAGTCCGCACCGCAGGCCATGACTACCTTCGCCGTGGGCGAGGAGTCCGATGCCGCCGCGGCCGCCTACACCATCCGCGAAATCGGCAAACTCGCCGCGCCCCTGGACCGCACTCCGGCGGAGTTCGTCCCCGGCTCCACCATCCGCCTCGATGTCGTCGTCCGCACCCGCAAGATCGGCCACTTCTTCCCCGGCGGCACGGTCGACGCCTACGACGTCTGGCTGGAGCTCGAAGGCCGCGACGCCACCGGCAGGCCCTTCTATCACTCCGGCGCGGTCGCCGATGGCGGCCGCGGCCCCGTCGAACCCGGCGCACACTTCTATCGCTCACTCATGCTCGATGGCGATGGCAACCCGATCAACAAACGAAATGCCTGGCAGACCCGCTCTCTCCTCTACGTGCGCCTCATCCCGCCCGGCGCGGCCGATGTCGCTCACTACCGCGTCTCCCTACCCAAGGACGCCAAAGGCCCGCTCACCTTCACGGCCAGGCTGAACTACCGCAAGTTCGCCCACTACTACACCCAGTTCTCCTTCGGCCTGCGCCCCGCCCCCGCACAGGATCCCCGCCTCGTCTCCCTCCACCACGATTCCCGTGAGTACCAGCCCACCCCCGGCACGGCGATTCCCGATCCGCCTATCGTCACCCTGGCCCAGGCCAAGGTGGACTTGCGCCTCGGCAGCGCCACAGTCTGGAAAGCCGAACCGGCCCGCACCGACCGCGAGCGTTGGAACGACTGGGGCATCGGCATGCTCCTCCAGGGCGACTTGAAAGGCGCCGAGTACGCCTTCACCAAGGTCACCGAAGCCCAACCCGATTACGCCGACGGATGGCTCAACGTCGCCCGCGCACTCGTGCAGGAGGGCGAGATCGAGCGCGCCCGGGAGTTCATCGCCAAGGCGCTCCAACTCAACCCCAGCCTGGCCCGCGCGCACTTCTTCAAAGCGCTCGCGGAGAAGACCGACGGCGACTACGACGCCGCGCTCGCCTCGCTCCGTCTCGTCGCGCAGCAATACCCGCGCGACCGCGTCGTGCAAAACCAGATCGGCCGCGTCCTCTTCCTCAAGCGCGACTTCCGGTCCGCCGTGTCGGCGTTGCAGAAGGTGCTTGCCATCGACCCCGAAGACGTCCAGGCCCACTACAACCTCATGCTCGCCTTCCGCGGAGTGGGCGACACCGCCGCTTCGGCGCGCGAAGAAGCCCTCTTCCGCCGCTTCAAGGCCGACGAGACCGCTCAAACCCTCACCGCCAGGATCCGCCGTACCCACCCGGAAGACAACAACGAGCGCCAGCCCATCCATGAGCACGAAAGCGTGAGGCTGAAATGAAGACCCTGCTGTTCCTCGCCGCCGCCTGCACGCTCTTTGCCCATCCGCCCGCGACAGCCACAGAGCCGCGAGCGGTAGCGAGCGGGTCAGCCCAATTTACCGACGTCACGAAACACGCCGGCATCCGCTTCACCCACAACGCCAATAAGGGCGGCAGGAAACTGCTCCCCGAAACCATGGGCGCAGGCTGCGCCTTCGTCGACCTCGACGGCGACCTGTGGCCCGACATCGTCCTCGTCAATCCGCGCCCCGCCATCTATCGCAACAACCGGAACGGAACCTTCACCGACGTCTCCGCCGCCGCCGGTCTCACCCCCCTGGGCGCATTTCCCATGGGCGTCGCCGCCGGCGACTACGACAACGACGGCCGCATCGACCTCTACTTCACTTCGCTGGACGGCGACCGCCTGTTCCACAACGAAGGCGGCTTCCGGTTCAAGGACGTCACCAGGCCCGCGGGAATCGCTAACGCCGCCTTCGGCGCCTCCGCCGCCTGGCTCGACTACGACCGCGACGGCCGCCTCGACCTCTTCGTCGCCAACTACGTCCAGTGGTCGCGCGACAAGGACCTCTTCTGCTCGCTCGACGGCGTCTCGAAATCCTACTGCACGCCGGAGTCCTACAAAGGCGTCTCCTCGAAGCTCTTTCACAACCTCGGCGAGGGCCGCTTCGAGGACGCCACGCAGAAAGCCCGGCTCGCCGACCCCTCTTCCAAGTCCCTGGGCGTCACTGTGCTCGACTACGACCAGGACGGCTGGCCCGACCTCTTTGTCGCCAACGACACCCAGCCCAACAAGCTCTACCGCAACCTGAAGAACGGAACGTTCGTCGAAGAGGGCGTCGCCGCCGGAGTCGCCTTCGGCGAGGATGGCGTCGCCCGCGGGGCCATGGGCGTCGACGCCGCCGACTACGACCGATCCGGCCGCCCGCACCTGCTGATCGGCAACTTCTCCAACCAGATGCTCGGCCTCTATCACAACGAGGGCGCCGGCCTCTTTGTCGATGAATCGCCCCGCTCCGCCGTCGGCCGCGCCTCGCTCCTCAGCCTCGCCTTCGGCGTCTTCTTCTTCGACTACGACCTGGACGGCTGGCTCGACATCTTCTCCGCCAACGGCCACATCGAGGAAGAGATCGCCCGCGTCCAGCCCAAAGTGAAGTTCGCCCAGCCGCCGCTCGTCTTCCGCAATCTCTCCAAGGGCCGCTTCGAGGACGTCTCCTCCAAGCTCGGCAGCGCCCTGGCCAGGCCCGTGGTCGCCCGCGGCGCAGCCTACGCCGACTTCGACCGCGACGGCGATCTCGACGTCCTCATCTCCGTCAACAACGGCCCGGCCGTCCTCTACCGCAACGAAGCCAACGCGGCGATGAACAACTGGCTCAACCTGCGTTTGAAGGGGGTCAAGTCCAACAGGGACGGCATCGGCGCGGTGGTTCGTATCGAATCCGCCTCCGGCCGCCAGTGGCGCGCCGTCCACACCGGTTCGAGCTATTGCTCCCAGTCCGACCTCGCGCTCACCTTCGGGCTCGCCCGCGATCCACAGGCCAACATCGAAATAGACTGGCCCTCCGGAGCGAGGCAGCGCCTCATCGCCGTGAAGGCCAACCAGCACCTTGTGATAGAAGAGTACAAGCAGCCATGACTCCTAAACTTGAACTCGCCGCCATCACAGACGAATTCTCTCCCGACCTCGCCGTGGCCCTCGACGCCATGGCCCCCATCGGCATGACCGCCTGCGAACTCCGCGTCGTCGGCGGAAAGAACATCATGAACCTCACCGACGACGAGGTGAAGCAGGCCATGGACCTGCTCAACGCCAAGGGCATCCGCGTCCTCGGCCTCTCTTCGCCCATCCTGAAATGCACCCTGCCCGAGGGCGGGGAGGTGGACAGCCGCTTCCAACAGGACATGTTCGGCGCCGCCTACACCATGGACGACCAGCCGCGCCTCACCGAACGCGCCATCCGCCTCTGCGAGATGACCGGCGCCAAGGTGGTGCGCGTCTTCTCCTTCTGGCGCACCGTCGATCCCGAAAAGTGCTTCGCGCCCGCCTGCGCCGCGCTGTCGAAGATGGCCGGCCAGTTCAAGGCCCACGACATCATCTGCGGCATCGAGAACGAGCACGCCTGCAACATCGGCACCGCCGCCGAGGCCGCCCGTTTCCTCAACGCCGTTCCCCACTCGCACCTCAAGCTCGTCTGGGACCCGGCCAACGCGCTGGTCTCCGGCGAAAACCCCTTCCCCGAGGGCTACAATCTGCTCCCCAAGGACCGCATCGTCCACGTCCACGCCAAGGACTGCCACATGGAGGGCCACAAGCCCGTCTGGGGACCCGTAGGCACCCGCCACGTCGACTGGAAGGGCCAGATTGCCGCCCTCCTGAACGACGGCTACAGCGGCGCCGTCAGCCTGGAAACCCACTGGCCCGGCCCCGGCGGCAACAAGCTCCAGGGCAGCGTCATTTGCGGCTGGAACCTGCGCGGCCTGCTCGCCGCCTGACGGC
>JACRBC010000046.1 GCA_016213245.1 Candidatus Solibacter usitatus
CCTCCGTTTTCCGGAAACTCTGGCCGGTTCCTGCCCCGCCTGCTGACCGTCGTCCAGCTCCGGCAGGTGCCTTGTCCGGTAGCTCGGCCCTTCGAGAATGAGCAGCCGACCACGCTCGAGCGTCCTGTCGACGATGGTCGCCGCCAGGTCGTGGTCGTGCAGCACCTCGCCCCACTGCGTCATCGGCGACTTGTTCGTGGTGAAGATCATGGGCTTGCGCTTGATGTGCCGCTCGTTGACGACGTGAAACAGCACGTTGGCCGCGTCCGGTCCATGCGTAAGGTACCCGATTTCGTCGATGACCAGCACACTTGGATGCACGTACTCGGAAAGCGCTTTGCGCAGCTGGCCTTGCTGGCTGGCGGCTGACAAGTCGTCGATGAGCTGCGCCGCCGTCACGAAGCGCGCCGTGTAGCCGTTCTGGATGGCCCGGTAGGCGATGGCGATAGCCAGCATGGTCTTACCGCGTCCCGTCTTGCCTTTCAGAATCAGATTGCGACCTTCCGTCACCAGCTCCGGCCCCAGGTACGGCCCGAGCAGCTGCGGCCGCAGCACCGGCTGCAGCGAGAAGTCGAAGTCGTCAATCGTCTTGAGATACGGGAAGTCCGCGTTGTCCACAGCCCGTTGCAGCCGTGTCTGGGCGCGGTGGCCGATCTCGCGGGCGATGAGGATCGCGAAGAATTCCCGGCAGCTCTTGCCTTCGGTGTCGCAGCGGTCGGCCAGGTCCTTCCAGACCTTGCGCGCGTTGGCCAGGTGCAGGCGCTTGAGGAGCGGATCGAGTTCGAGCGTCATCGGGTCGAAGTTGAGATCGGTAGGCATGTTCATCGGTTGTCTCCAAAGAGCGAGGGCTGGTAGGCTTGCCCGAGGCACTGCATCACGTAGGCGGTGGTCGGTCGGTTCACGTCCAAGGCGCAGCGCATGGCGTGGAGAACTGCTTGTGGACCATACTGTTGCAGCGCATCGTGCAGGCGCTCGACATCACCCAGCCAGTCGCGCGGGCGGGCGTGGACGATCTCGGTCAGCAGCCGTTCGGCCGCCTCGCCCAGCTCCAAGAGGTGCTGTCGCTTGAGGTATCGCTTGCCGCGCTTGCCATGCACCGCCGCCAGATGCGCCGTGCGGTGCGCGGGCAGGCGTGAAACCTGGTGGCGCACGTGCAGACGGTCGTGCCACGCCTCGTGCGTCCCCGCGATGATTCTCACCCTGTTTTCGTACAGATACAGCGTTCCGGAAATTCCGGCCGCCTCGGCAGGCATCGAGTAGTGGCTGGCCTTGTACTCGACCTCGGCCGTCGGCCCGACATGGATCGGAATGCGCAGCGCCAGATCCCGTGCCGCCACGCGAAGTGGACGCAAACGCTGGCGTTCTTCGACCAGCCGCAAGGCCGGAATGACCTCGGTGGCGCGGCTCGGCCGCTCGTCGTTGACCTCGTGGTGCCAGCCTTCGAGCTGCTCGAGCACGTCGGCCATGTCGAGAAAGCGCCTGACTTTGAAGAAGGATCCCTTGACCCAGCCGACCAGCTTCTCGACCGCACCTTTCTGCTGGGGCTGGTAGGGCCAGCACAGCTCGGGCACGAAGCCGATCTCCAAGGATGCAAAGGCAAAAGTGTCGTTCCACTTCGTGACCGTGCCGTCCTTGCGCCACGTGCAGGCGACCGTGCGCGGGCGGTCGAAGACGGCGCACAGCGGCACACCGCCGAAGCGCTCAAAGTGCTCGGCAAGACGACGGATCAGCGTCTCGGCACTCTGATCGGGCACGATCGACACGCACACATACCGCGACCACTTCAGGCGCGACGCGAAGAAGTGCACGCGTCGCTTGGAACCATCGAGAAATACGACGTCTACCTGGCCGAAGTCGTGCTGGCTGAACTCTCCGGCGACGCCCTCGAAGCGCATCTCGACATGCGTGTCCTTGGGCCGCACCTGGGCACAGAGGTCGTAAATCGCGGACTTGCCGCCGTTGTAGCCGCGCAGACGCACCCGGCGCAGGATCTCCAGCGATGGGAGGTCCGGCACGTCGGCTAGAATCTCTATGATCTGACTACGAAAGATCTCCGCCTTGCTTGGCCGACCGATGCGTCGGCTCTTGTGCTCAGCGTCGTCGTCGACGTGGCTGACCGCGGCCTCCTCGGCGACGCGCCGCACGCTGCGGACGGACGTTCCGGAAAGTCCGGCCACCTCCTCCTGGCCGTGACCGGCGTCGAGCAGGACCTGGATCTTGTGGCGCGTGAGCAGCGGCAGCATCGAAGCCTCCTCGTGGGAGACTTCCAACCCCGCATCCTGCAAAGAAGACACCGCCGGGGCGCTGCCCCAGACCCCGCCAGGGACTCTTGTCCCTGGACCCTGCGGGGGATCAGGCGCGTGGACCTCACGCTGGTGGCGCTGGCCAAGGTGGCGCTGGGTCATGACGCGCCTCCCGACCGGCCAGAATTTCCGGAACGGGTGCGGTCAGAATTTTCGGAACTGGCACACGGTGGCGTCACTCAACATGTCGGTCGCGTTGCCGCACCACTTCAAGGGCACGCACATGAGCCGGTTCGTTGAGGTGCTCAACGAGCACCGCGGCGAACTGACGATGCGGACGATGCCGGCGCTCCTGAAGGGGCTGAAAGACAAGCTCGAAGCCGAGAGTGCCCGCGTAGAAGTCAGCTTCCCGTACTTCATCGAGCGCACCGCGCCCGTTTCGGGGGCGAAAGGGCTCATGGACTACCAGAGCTGGTTCCATGGCGAGTCCAACGGCAAGGGCGACGACTTCGTGATTGGCGTGCGCGTTCCGGTCACGAGCCTGTGCCCGTGCAGCAAGGCCATCAGCGACTATGGAGCGCACAACCAGCGGGGCTA
>JACRBC010000047.1 GCA_016213245.1 Candidatus Solibacter usitatus
CTGAACGCTGAAGACGCCAGGGTCCGCGCCGACCAGCACCAGTTGGAGCAGGTCGTCATGAACTTGGTGGTCAACTCCCGCGACGCCATGCCGCAAGGCGGCAAACTGCTGATCGAGACCTGCGGCGTGGAGTGGGATGAGAGCCATCTGCGGTCCTATCCCGAGGCGCGCGTGGGGCGCTACGTCAGGCTCGCCGTGAGCGACAACGGCGCCGGCATGGACGAAGAGACGCGGCGGCGCATCTTCGAGCCGTTCTTCACCACCAAGGGAATCGGCAAGGGAACCGGCCTCGGATTGTCGATGGTCCAGGGCATCGTCGCGCAGAGCGGCGGCTCCATCGAAGTGTACAGCGAGCTGGGCCGCGGAACGACGTTCAAGATCTACCTGCCAGGAGTGGAGGAAGAGACTGCGGATGTCGAAACGGCGGTTCCCCTCCCCGCGTTGCAGGGAACGGAGACCGTGCTGGTGGTAGAGGACCAGGTTGAGGTCCGGGAATACGCCGCCACGGTACTGAAGACTTTCGGCTACCAGGTCATCCAGGTGGAGAACCCCGGCGAAGCGCTGGTCCTCTGCGCGCAGGAAGGAGAGCGTATCCGCCTGGTCTTGACCGATGTGGTGATGCCGGACCTCAGCGGCCGGGAACTGGCCAACCGGATCCTGAAACTCCACCCCGCAATCAGGGTTCTCTTTATGTCCGGCTACACCGACGAGGCCATCACCCTGCACGGCGTGCTGGCGGAGGACGCACAGTTCATCCAGAAGCCGTTCAGCCCCCGCCAGTTGGCCGCCAAAGTCCGTGAAGTCCTGGGGCCGCCGTAGCCTCTCCGCACGACAGGTGATCCAGGCGGCCGAGGCAAGGCAGCCGCTCAACTCAAACGGCGATCAAGAGCGTCCGCACCTGAGCCGGCCATGTGCGGCAGATCGTCGCCCCTGACGCAAAGTTGGTCCGTCCCCCTACTTCAAATCCACCACGATCAGCTCGTACGCCTTCCCCATGTTCTTCCCCGAGTGCGTCACCGCGGGCGCAATCGACGCCGCGTCTCTCTTCATCGTCAGCGTCTTCACCGCTCCCGCGCTGTCGGTCAGCTCCGCGTTGACGTCCGTCAGCGCCACATACACCGCCGACCCCGCGTGCGTGTGCTTCTCGACAACCGATCCCGCCGCCCCGCTGCAAAGCTGCGCCGTCGCGTATTCCGACTCCGCCACTACCTTGCAACTGCGCGCCGACGAGGCCTTCTTCGCCTTCCCCGCCGCCGGCACAGGCCTCTTGAACTCCACCAGCAACACCTTCAGCGCCTTCTTGTCCATATTCTGCGAAATGTGCGACTGCGGCCCCATCGCCACCACCGATCCCCTCTTCATCTCCGGAGCCGATTGCACCGACTTCCCATCCGGCATCGTCCACTTCGTCAGCCCGGCTTCCAGCATCACCGCCATCAGCGCCGGATGCGTGTGCATCGCCGTCTTCGCCCCCACCGGCAGGTTCCCCTCCAGCAGCCGCACCTCGTCATTCTCCGCGATCAGCCGGTAGGTGCCCCCGGCCACCTTCAGCGGATCCTGCCCCCAGCACATCGCCCCAGCCAATCCCAGTAACACAACCACTTTGCGCATCCCGATCCGGCCTCCTCGTTGAATTCGAGCCCTAATAGAATATATCCAGAAGAGTCAAGAATCAAGACAATAATGTACCTCCTGTCGTTAGCACGTGAGTTGTCCGCTCGAATAAGCACGTGAGTTGTCCGGTTCAGGCCGGGAGGGGAAGCTGACGGAGTGGAAACGAGCCCGCCGGCGATCCCCGCCCGAGAAGCGGAGCGGATGATGAAACTTCAAGACGTGCCTCTGAAAGCAATGGCGAACAAGCTGACTTGGATCGAGGCAGCCGAGATCGCCGGCATGAGCGTGCGCAGCATGCAACGGATGAGGCAGCGGTATGTGGAAGGCGGCTGCAACGGCCTGTTCGATCAGCGGCGCGGCAAGCGCAGCATCCACCGGGTGCCGATGGAGACGGCCGAGAAGGTGCTGGCGCTGTTCCGCGACAAGTACTTCAACCTCAACGTGCGCCACTTCCACGAGAAACTCGGCGCGGCCGAAGGTATCCACCTGAGCTACAGCGGGGTGAGCCCTGCAAGGCGCCGGGCTGGTGAGCCGCCGCCGCAAACGCGGGGGCACCGCAAGAGGCGGCCCCGCCGGCCGATGCCGGGCATGCTGCTGCATATCGACGCCAGCAAGCACCGCTGGTTTCAAGATGACCGGTACTACGATCTGATCTCGATTCTGGACGACGCCAGCAGCGAGATCTGCTACGCGCGACTGGTGGACGAGGAGTCCACGCGCACGGTGATGGCGGCGCTCAAGAGGTGATTGAGACCAAGGGCCTGTTTTGCGCGCTGCACAGCGACTGGGCGAGCCATTTCTTCGTGACGCCGAAAGCGGGCGAACCGGTGGACAGATCGCGGTTGACGCAGGTGGAGCGGGCGCCGAAGGAACTGGGCGTGCAGATGATTCCGGCCTATTCACCGCAAGCGCGCGGACGCAGCAAGCGCAGCTTCGGCGCCTGGCAAGACCGGCTGCCGCAAGAGTTGCGCCTGACTGGCATTACTGCTGTGGGTGAGGCCAACGGTTTTTCCGGGAGCGCTACATCGGCCGATTCAATGAGCAGTTCATGGTGGCGGCGGCGCAGAGAGGGACAGCCTTTCGCAAGTGCGCCCGGCGGGATCTGGATCAGTTCTCGGACGGACGTTACCCTGAAGCTGCACTCCGGCCTAGCCCAGCCGGATGTGATTCTTGCCCAGGTGCACGCTCACTGTTCGCCGTCTGTGGTCCTCGAGCAGCAACCCCAATAGAATCAACGCTCCCGCTGCGCTGGTTGCCGGTGATCTAATTGGCCGTGCGGTGCCGGGCGACTGGTCCGGCTAGCGGGCAGCCAGGTGCAGCGACCGCCGTCGACGCACGTCCCGGTGCCGCTATCGCCCGGTCCGGACCCCGCTCAGCAGATGGGGGTGCGGGCCGAGCACCATGCCGGAGTTCTTCTTGAAGGATTCCCGCACACAAGCCTGCTTGGCGTCGATTGGCCGTTCCAGGCCCGGGGGGCGAGGCTCTGCTTTCGGTCTGACGGAGGAAGGAGCCCATCGGCGCGTTGACACCCCCCCTTGGGCTCCTCTATCCTGACATACGTCAAGCTCACGAGTTGGGGACGAACGCCGTCTCACTCTCCCGGGACACTCACCGGACCGGGGGCGTCCCGCCGCCGCGAGCCCGATGGCCCATGACAAGGATGACTACATGATCAAGGTGGATGCTCTGACCAAACGCTACGACCGGACTGTAGCGGTGAACGATATCAGCTTTGAAGTGCCGAAGGGGCAGATTGTCGGCTTTCTGGGCCCGAACGGGGCCGGGAAGACGACGACGATGCGGATCCTGACGTGCTTCATGCCGCCGACGGAGGGATCGGCGTCGGTGGCCGGCTTCGATGTGCTGAAGTCGCCGATGGAGGTGAAAAAGCGGATCGGGTACCTGCCGGAGAATCCGCCGGTGTACCCGGAGATGGAGGTGGAGGAGTACCTATCCTTCGTGGGGCGGCTGAAGGGCATCTCGTCGGCGGACCTGCCGGCGCGGGTGTCGGAGGTGGCGGAGCGGTGCGCGGTGGCGGACGTACGGAAGAAACTGATCTCGAAGCTGTCGAAGGGCTACCGGCAGCGGGTGGGTCTGGCGCAGGCGATCATCCACAACCCCGACGTGCTGATTCTGGACGAGCCGACGGCGGGACTGGATCCGAAGCAGATTCACGAGACGAGGGACCTGATCCGGTCGCTGGCCGGGGTGCACACGATTATCCTCTCCACGCACATTCTGCCGGAGGTAGAGCAGACCTGTGACCACGTGGTGATTATTTCGCGGGGCAAGGTGGTGGCGAAGGACTCGGTGCAGAACCTGACGTCGCGGCTGCGCGGGCAGGAGGCGGTGGCGGTGGAGGTATCAGGCGGGGCGGCGGCGGCGATCCAGCAGCGGCTGGAGCAGCTTGCCGGGGTGGCGCGGGTGGTGCCGCGGGAGAACCGCCACGAAGCGCACACGTTTGAAGTGGAGTCGCTGCCCGGGCAGAACGTGCGGGCGGGGCTGGCGAGAGCGGTAGTGGAAGCCGGGTGGGACCTGCATGAATTGCGCCCGGTGGCCATGAGCCTGGAAGAGGTCTTCCTGGAACTCACCGCCAGCGAACAGAAAGAAGGTGTCCAGTGAGAAGCGTCCTGACCATTTGCCGCAAGGAGCTGAAGAGCTACTTTTCCTCGCCGATCGCCTACCTGCTGATGGCGATGTACGCGGTGATCTTCGGCTTTTTCTTCTGGAACGCGGTGGGCTATTTCGTGAACATCAGCTTCCAGGCGGCGATGAGCGGGCGTTCCTTCCCGATGGACGTGAACGAGATGATCATCCGGCCGCTGCTGATGAACACGTCGGTGATCGGGCTATTCCTGATTCCGATGATTTCGATGCGGCTGTTCGCCGAGGAGAAGCGCTCAGGGACGATCGAGCTGCTGCTGACATCGCCGGTGAGCGACATGGCGATCATTCTGGGCAAATGGCTGGCGGCGGTGGCGCTTTACGCGTGCCTGCTGGGGATCAGCCTGCTGGACGTGGCGTTCCTGTTCGCCTACGGCAACCCGGACTGGAAGCCGATGCTGATCGGCTACCTGGGCCTGCTGCTGCAGGCGGGCGGGCTGCTGGCGATCGGGGCGTTCATTTCGACGACGACGAAGAATCAGATCATCGCCGGCGGGGTGACATTCGGGGTGTGCCTGCTGCTGTGGGTGTTTGAATGGGTGGCGGGATACGAGACGACGGCCTGGGCGGCGGTGATGGCGTACATGTCGGTGGTGCGGCACTACGAGCCGTTCTCCAAGGGCGTGATCGATACGAAAGACGTGGTCTACTTCGCGTCGGTGATCTTCTTCGGACTTTTCCTGACGGCGCGGAGCCTGGAGTCGCTCCGCTGGAGGGCATAACGCATGAGCGCCAATTTCCTAACGAGCAGGCAGACGCGCTACAGCACGTTCGCGGGCGCATACATTCTGGTGATCATCGCGATTGTGGCGGCGGCCAATTTTCTGGCCAACCGCTACAACGCGTCGTTCGATTCGACGACGAACAAGCGCTACTCGCTATCCGACCAGACGACGAAGGTGGTGCGCGGCCTGCAGGCCGACGTGAACGTGTCGTATTTCGATGAGACGGTGAATTTCCCGCGGGCGAAGGACCTGCTGGACCGCTACGCGAACCTTTCGCCGAAGCTAAAGGTGGCTTACCTGGATCCGTTCAAGAAGCCGCAGCTTGCCAAGCAGTACGGGATCACGCAGACGGGCGCGATTGTGCTGACGACGGGGGCGAAACGCCAGGAGGCACGCAGCCTGTCGGAGGAGGAGCTGACCTCGGCGCTGGTCCGGTTGCTGAAGTCGGGCGACCGCACGGCATGCTTCACGACGGGGGCGGGCGAGCACTCGCTGGAGGACAACAACGGAGGCGCCTACTCCTCCCTGAAGCAACTGGCGGAGAAGAACAACTACAAGACTGACGCGGTGAACCTGATGGAGAAGCCGGAAGTTCCGGCGGGCTGCGCCCTGCTGGTGGTGGGCGGGCCGCGGGTGGACTACCCGCAGGCGGTGGTGGAGGCGATGAAGAAGTACGTGCAGGGTGGGGGCCGCGGGCTGTTCCTGGCCGACCCCCCGCTGAAGACCGGGAAAGAGTCGGTATCGGACAACCTGGCGCTCGCGGAACTGCTGAAGAGCTGGGGCGTGACGTTGAACAAGGACCTGATTCTGGACACCTCGGGGCTGGGGGGACTGTACGGGATGGGTCCGGAGGTGGCGCTGGCTTCGCGCTACGAGACGCATGCGATCGTACGGGAGATGAAGAGGACGGCGACGGCGTTCCCACTGGTACGGTCACTGGATGCCAAGCCAGGAGACAAGACGAGCGTGGAGAAGCTGGTCTCGACGTCGAAAAACTCGATCGCGGCGACGAACCTGGACCTGGGAAGCGGAGCGATGCAGATGCCGAAGGGCGAAGCGCAGTCTTATGCGGTGGCGGCGGCAGGCACGTACAGGACCGGCCAGCAGAAGGACGGCAGCAATGTGGAGGGACGGTTCGTGGTGGTAGGCTCGTCGGACTGGGTATCGAACTACGCACTGGGGTTCGGCGGCAACCGCGACCTGGTGCTGAACATGTTCAACTGGCTGACCAACGATGAGGACCTGATCTCGATCCGGCCGAAGGATCCGGAGGACCGGCGCATCCAGCTTTCGAAGGCGCAGATGCTCACGCTGCGGACGGTGAGCCAGTTCGGCATTCCGCTGGCGGTGATCGGGCTTGGGATTCTGGTCTGGTGGCGGAGGAGATAGAGGCGTGCAGTCGAAGGGGCTTCTCATCGCGGTTGTGCTTCTGGCCTTGCTGGGCGGAGGCATCTGGTATTCGAACCGGCAGCAGGGCGAAAAGGCGGCCAAGCCGGCGGCGGACGCGCCGCCGAAGATTCTGAGCCTGGCGGAGGGCGACATCAGCAAGGTGGAGATCCGGCGGCAGGCTGGCGAATCGACGACGCTGGAACGCGACGCGGCGGGCGGCTGGCGGATCACCGCACCGGAGGCTCTGGCGACAGACCGGGAAGCGGTGAACGGGTATCTCTCGGCGGTGAGTTCGCTGAGCGCAGACAAGGTGGTGGAAGAGAAGCCGGGCGACCTGGGGCAATTCGGCCTGAAGGAGCCGCGGGTGTCGATCGTACTGACGCTGAAAGGCGGTAAGACGAGCACGTTGCGGCTGGGCGACGACGCTCCGGTAGGCGGGGGGGCCTTCGTGCAGGCGGCCGGCGATGCGCGGGTGTTCACGATCGCGGCATTCACCAAGACGAGCCTGGACAAGCTGGCGGTGGATTTCCGCGACAAGCGGCTGCTGACGTTCGAGCAGGAAAAGTTGGTGCGGGTGGAACTGGCGGGGAAGGGCGCGCCGGTGGAGTTCAGCCGCATCAGCCAGAACGAGTGGACCATCGTGAAGCCGCGCCCGATGCGGGCGGACAACTGGCAGGTGGACGAGTTACTGCGGCGGCTGCGGGACCTGAAGCTGGATCCGCTGCTGACAACGGATCAGAAGAAGGACCTGGCAGCGCAGTTCAATGCGTCGGCGACGATGGCGACGGTCACGGCGACGGACACGGCGGGGACTCAGAAGCTGGAAGTGCGGAAGAACAAGGACAACAAGTATTACGCGCGCTCCTCGGCGGTGGAGGGTTTCCACCTGGTGGCGGAGGACGCGGGCAAAGGGTTCGACAAGAGCGCCGACGACTTCCGGAACAAGAAGCTTTTCGACTTCGGCTTCAGCGATCCGTCGAAGGTCGAATACAAGGACGGCACGCGCCAGGTAGCGCTGAGCAAGGCGGGCGAGAAGTGGCTGTCGGGGGGCAAGGCGATGGACGCGGTGGGCGTGCAGGGGCTGATCGACCGGCTGCGGGATCTGTCGGCCGCGAAGTTCCCGGAGAGCGGCTTCGGCGTTGCGGGCATCGAGGTCACGGTGGTCTCGAAAGAGAGCAAGCTGACGGAGCGGGTGTCGATCTCGAAGAGCGGCGGCAAGTACGTGGCGCGGCGCGAGGGCGAGCCGTCGCTGTATGAGCTGGAGGGGAAGGCGGTGGAGGAGCTGCAGAAATCGGCGGTAGATATCAAAGAGCAGCCAAAGGAGGCGCGCCCGCCGGGGAGCGCAAAATGAACGCCCTTCTCACCGACCTCTACCAACTGACGATGGCAGCGGGCTACTGGCAGGCCGGCAAGCTCGGTGAGACGGCGACATTCGAGTTGTTTGTGCGGCGGCTGCCGCCGAACCGCAACTTCATTCTGGCGGCGGGCCTGCAGCAGGCGGTGGAGTACCTGCTGAACCTGCGGTTCGGTGAGGACGAGATCGGGTATCTGAAGCAGCTTCCACAGTTCCAACGAGTGGGGGAGGGGTTTTTCGACACGCTGCGGGCGTTCCGCTTCACGGGCGACCTGTTCGCCGTACGCGAAGGAACGCCGCTGTTCCCCGGGGAGCCGGTCCTCACGCTGCGCGCCCCCATCATGGAAGCGCAGATCCCGGAGACCTGCCTGCTCTCCATGGTGGGCTTCCAGACGCTGGTGGCGACCAAGGCTGCGCGGATCGTGGAGGCGGCAGGCGGGCGGGCGGTGGTGGAGTTCGGCACGCGGCGGGCCCATTCGCCGGAGGCGGGGGTACTGGCGGCGCGGGCGGCATTCATCGGGGGCTGCGCGGGCACGTCGAACACGCTGAGCGGGATGCGCTACGGGATCCCGGTGTTCGGCACGGCAGCGCACTCCTGGGTACAGAGTTTTGAACACGAGATCGAGGCATTCCGGCAGCTTCAGAACCTGCTGGGGCCGGCCACAACGTACCTGATCGACACCTACGACACGCTGGAGGGAGCGAGGCGGGCGGCGTTCCTGGGCAAGCCGTTCTGGGGGGTGCGGCTGGATTCGGGGAACCTGGTTGAGCTTTCGCGCGCGGTGCGGGCGATCCTGGACGAAGCTGGGCACCCGGAGGCGAAGATCATGGCGACCGGGGATCTGAACGAGTACAAAATCCTGGAGCTGGTGGCGACGGGCGCGCCGATCGACTCATTCGGCGTGGGGACGGAACTGGCGACCTCGTCGGACGCTCCCTCCCATGGGGCGGTTTACAAGCTGGTGGAGTTGGGCAACGGGGACCAGCGGCGGTACACGGCGAAGTTCAGCCATGAGAAGGCCACGCTGCCGGGGGCCAAGCAGATCTTCCGGTTCGCCGACTGTGACGTGCTGGCACGGGCAAACGAGACGTTTGTGCCGGGCTGCGAGGCGCTGCTGCGGCCGGTGATTGTGCGGGGCGAGGCGGTGGGCCGCGAACCGAGCTGCGCGGAGAGCCGGGAGTATGCGCGGACGTCGATCGAGCGGCTGCCGAAGAAACTGCGCAGCCTGTTCGAGTGCGAGCAGCCGTACCGCATCGATCGGAGCGCGAGCCTGATCAAGCTTTCCGAAGAGGTGAGCAGGCGAGAGAGATGACCACGGTCTTCCTTGATATCGACACGCAGATCGACTTCGTCAATCCGTCGGGCGCCCTGTACGTGCCGGGGAGCGAGGCGATAGTTCCGGCGGTGGCGAGGTTGAACCGGTGGGCGGTGGAACATGGGATCGCGCTGATCTCGACGGTGGATGCGCACGCGGAGAACGATGGGGAGTTCCGCGCCTGGCCGGCGCACTGCGTGGCGGGAACGCTGGGGCAGCGCAAGCCCGCGCCGACGCTAGTGGGGCAGACCGTGCTGAGCAAGCAGTCGGTGGACTGCTTCACGATTCCTGAGCTGCCGGGGCTGCTGGAGCGCCTGGGCGCGGAGCGGTGCGTGGTGTACGGAGTGGTGACGGAGATCTGCGTACGGTTCGCCGCGTTCGGGCTGCTGAAGACGGGGCGGCGGGTGGAACTGGTGACGGACGCGGTGAAGAGCCTGGATGAGGCGGTTGCGGCGGAGATGATGGCGGAGTTCACGGGAGCGGGCGGCGTGCTGACCACGGTGGAGGCGGTGTGCGGGCCGGAGTGACCGGCGGGGTCCGGTTCAACGAGCCGTGGTGTCGGCGCCGCGGCTGAAGCTGACGCGCGTCACTTGGCCGCGGAGAGTGTCCACGCGCAGCAGAACCTCGAATTGCTCCGGCAGGCGGGAAGGATCGCCCAAGCCCTGGGCCAGCTCGCGTAGTCCCTCGTCGGAGGTGATAAAGCGGGCGGCTCCTTGAGTGGCCGGCAGGTGGACGCCTGAGATGCGCAGGAAGTGGGTGCCATGGGAGAAGCCTGGGGCGAGAGAGACGACAGCCCACGTCGTCCTGAGGCCCTCGCCTTTGGGGGAGAATTCCGGCTCGAACTCCTCCAGCTTGCCGCCGGCCCCCTTCATGCGGACGAGAGCCTCGGATTCGGCGAATTCGAAGCGGCGAAGGGGGGGCAACTGCTTCACGAACTGGTTGTACCAGGGTGGCGAGACGACGATGAGATTGTGGCCGCGCCACTGTTCGGCGTCGGCGTGCTGGGTGTTCTGCAGAGTGAGCGGAGCGCCGGCGCGGCCGAAGACGCGGGCGATGCCGAAGGCGGTTTCGACGGCGCCGGCGTCGCTCCAGTTGCTCTCGAAGGTGACGGTTTTGTCCTTGTATCTTTGCGCCAGGGCCTCCGGGATATCGGCGGGGAGCTTGATGCGCTCGTAGGCGCCGCCGTGGACGTTTCCGCCATAGAGGAGGAGGAGCGGGAATTCGGATTCCACCCTGAGGAAGGTCGGATTGCGGTAGA
>JACRBC010000048.1 GCA_016213245.1 Candidatus Solibacter usitatus
CTTCAACGCCGACTTCGACGGCGACCAGATGGCCGTCCACATCCCGCTCTCGCCGGAGGCCCAGATCGAGGCTTCCACGCTCATGCTGAGCGCCAACAACATCCTGTCGCCCGCCCACGGCGCCCCCATCGCCGTGCCGACCCAGGACATGGTCCTCGGCCTCTACTACCTCACCAAGGTCCGCAAGGGCTCCAAGGGCGAGGGCAAGAAGTTCGCCTCCGTCGAGGACGTCCTCATCGCCTACGAAATGGGCGAAGTCGAAACCCAGACCCCCATCACCCTGCGCTACACCGGCATGGTCATCGACCTGGCCAACGCCTATGACAGCCAGGACGTCATGCATACCGAGCCCGTCCAGTACGCCAAGACCGACATGGAGACCACCGTCGGCCGCGTCATCCTCAAGGACGTGCTCCCCGACGAAATGCCCTTCGTCAACGGCCTGCTCAAGAAGAAGGGCCTCACCCAGCTCGTCCACTACTGCTACCTCAAGCACGGCCTCCAGACCACCGTCCGCATGTTGGACGATGTGAAGGACCTGGGCTTCCTCTCCGCCACCAAGGCCGGCATCTCCATCGGCATCGACGACATGGTCGTCCCCGCCTCCAAGCAGAAGCTGGTCCGCGACGCCGAAAAGGCCGTCGTCGAAGTGCAGGGCCAGTACCAGGAAGGCTCCATCACCCACGGCGAGCGCCACAACAAGATCGTTGAAATCTGGAACGAGGTCACCGACCGCGTTTCGGCCGAGATGTTCCGCTCCATGGAGGCCGACGACAAAACCGGCCGCTACCTC
Organism: Candidatus Solibacter usitatus; assembly: GCA_016213245.1. GTDB lineage: Bacteria > Acidobacteriota > Terriglobia > Bryobacterales > Bryobacteraceae > Paludibaculum > Paludibaculum usitatum_A. The sequence goes on from JACRBC010000048.1 coordinate 794, forward strand.
AACCCCATCTACATCATGGCCGACTCCGGCGCCCGCGGATCCAAACAGCAGATCCGCCAGCTCTCCGGCATGCGCGGCCTGATGGCCAAGCCCAACGGCGACATCATCGAAACCCCCATCACCGCCAACTTCCGCGAAGGCCTCAACGTCCTCCAGTACTTCATCTCCACGCACGGCGCCCGCAAGGGTCTCGCCGATACCGCGCTGAAGACCGCCGACTCCGGCTACCTCACCCGCCGCCTCTGCGACGTCGCCCAGGACGTCATCGTCAGCGAACTCGACTGCGGCACCTCCGACGGCATCTACGTCGAGCCCATCGTCGAATCCGGCGAAATCATCGAACCCCTGCGCGACCGCATCATCGGCCGCGTCGTCCTGGAAGACCTCCACGACTACGAGGGCAACGTCATCGTCCACGCCAAGGACGAGATCACCGAAGAGCTCGCCCAGGCTGTCCAGGACGCCGGCATCGACCGCGTCAAAATCCGCTCCGTCCTCACCTGCGAGTCCAAGCGCGGCGTCTGCGAGCTCTGCTACGGCCGCAACCTGGCCACCGGCCGGCTGGTCGAGCGCGGCGAGGCCGTCGGCATCATCTCCGCCCAGTCCATCGGCGAACCCGGTACGCAGCTCACCATGCGTACCTTCCACA
>JACRBC010000002.1 GCA_016213245.1 Candidatus Solibacter usitatus
AGGTAGGTGAGATAGGCGGTGCTCATCTCCCACCATGTGTTGGTGCGCTCGAAGTGCACGCCGTACTGGCCCATGGTCATGCCGGGCAGGCGATTGGTCCAGGGCTGCATGGCATAGCGATGGAAGATGAAGCGGTTGACGCCCTGGGCGAACATGGTGTCGCCCAACGCCTTCATGCGGAAGGGGAAGTTCATCCACTTGGCGTTGCGCGGGACGGCGGTGAAGGCCTCGGCCGCGATCACCGGGCGGCCGTAGGCGTGGGCGGCCGACACCATCTCCTTGTTGACCGGGTGGGGCTCTTCGCCGACCCAGGATTCGTAGAGCTCCTTGCCGGTCCAGAACTCGCTGATGGGCATGTCGGCGCGACCGCCGAGCGGGACGTCGTCCAGGGGCCCACCGCCGTAGCCTTCGATGGAGAGTTGCAGGCCGCGGTCGTGGCACAGCTTGGCCATGTGGCCGGCGTAGTTTTCCTGGATCAGATCGGAGATGGTCCGGCGCCAATCCCAAAGGAAGCGTTCGGTGATGGCCTCGCTCTCGACGGCGCGGCCGGTGAGCGAAACGAGGAAGGGCAGCGGGTCGTAACCGCGGCGGCGCTGGAACTCCTCGCGGAAAGCGGGAGTCCAGTTCTGCGAGCCGGCCTCCCAGCTATCGATGTGGACGTAGCGCAGAGCATTGCCGCCGACGGCGCGCTGATCCTCAATCAGCTTTTCCATCAGTCCGGCGAAGTGGACCTCCACCGCGCGCTTGTTCAGCTTGTCGCATTCCAAGCCGACGCTTTCAGGCGGCGCGGGGTGGTTCGACTTGCCGGTGGTGGTGTAGCCGACGCGGAGCAGCATCCAGTCGCCTGGCGGCGGGTCCCAGGTGAATCGTCCGTCCGGCTTGAGATGGGAGGTCAGATCCAGCACGCCCTGGCGCGAGGCGACGGTTTCGACGGGCGCGCCGGCGCCGGAGGAGGCAGGCAACTGGCGGTGGTGGATGAACAGGGCCTTGAAGGCCAGGCCCTCGATACGGCGATTGGCGTTGAGATCGAGTTCGCCAAGCACAGGCATCGGGCGGCCGGGGTCGAACGAGAGGCGGAAGTGCCGGGCAGTGACCGCATCGAAGCTGACGGAGGTGGATGGCCAGCCCGCCAGGAACTTGGCGAGCGGGCGGAAGTTGACGCCGTCGGCGGAGACCTCCAGGGTGGCGTCGATCCTGGTGTACCAGGCGTCAATCGCCACGGTGAGCGAGCGCGCCTCGAAGGGTTTGGGGAAATCGAGATTGATGGTGTGCGGGGCGCCCTGCGGCAGCGCCGGCAGGGCGGCCACGGTGGCGGGATTGCCGTCGAGCAGTTTCGATGCGTCGAACTGCTTGCGATCGGCGCCGCAGGTGATCTTCGGCGCCGCCGCCGTCATCGAACCGCTCTTTGCCGGAAAAGCGAGCACGGCGATGTCGCGATAGTAGTCGCGCACGGCCTTGGGGCGCGCGAGGACTCCGTCGAAGCGCCGCGGACCGCGGACGGGCGTCTCGCTCCAGGAGACTACCTGCATGGAAAGCTCGGGCGTGATCCACGGGCCGCCGCTGCCGGACCAGCCGCCGTCGTTGTTGGTGGCGATGACGATGCCCAGGCGGGTGGCTTCGGCGATGGTATGGCGGAACAACTCGCGCCACTGCGGGCTGAGGAAGCGCACGGGGCCGGCCGGGACTTCCAGTTCCACTTCCAGGATCAACGCGCCGCGGATGCCCACGCGGCGCATCGCTTCCAGGTCCGCGGTGATCCCCTCGCGGGTGAGGTTGCCGTTGGGCCAGATCCAGTAGACCCACGGCCAGGCGGCATCGGGCGGCTTGAGGAACGCGCTTTCCAGCGTTTGATCGCCCGCCGGCAGGGATGCCGCGAGCAGAACGCACAGAAAAAGCAACCGGCCGAGTCGTCGCATTGGTGCTGGTCTCCTCACCCGATCATAGGTGACCGGGCAGGCCGTTGGTTTACGCGGCGAGGTTTCGCGGTTTCAGAAGTTCAGGCGCAGGGAGAGCTGGATCTGGCGGCTGGCGCCGAGGCCGACGTCGCGGGTGACGGTGGAGTTGGCGATACCGAAGGCGCCGCCGGCGGCGGGCAAGGTGTAGGGCTGGCCTGGCTGGAGGTTGCCGGCGGAGGCGCCGAGGGAGTTGTTGAGGCGCGCCGGGGGATTGGCGAAGTTGGCGCGGTTCAGCAGGTTATATAGCTCGGAGCGGAACTCGAGGTTCATGCGCTCGGTGAGGCGGAACTTCTTCTGGAGGGTGAGGTCGAACTGGGAGAGGCCGGGGCCGTGGAGGGCCCAGCGGCCGAGGTTGCCGAACTGGCCGGGGGCGGGGGTCGAGAAGGCGGCGGGGTTGAGGAAGTAGCGGCGGCCGGCGGTCTGGAGGAAGGGGTCGACGCCGGCGACGACGTCGGGGCGGCGGTTGTTGCGGAAGGCGCCGCCGCGTCTCAGCCGAAGAGTTCGCTATGTGAGCCTAGCCGCGCCAGACGCAGGGTGTTGGCGTCGGGCTTACGGTAGATCAGCAGCAAGTCGGGCTTGATGTGGCATTCGCGGTAGCCAATCCAATCGCCGCTCAAGGCGTGGTCCCGATTGTTCAATGGTAAGACTTGATCGGACACCAGCAGCGCAACGAAGGTTGACACAAGCGAATCCACATCTTTGCTGTGGCGCGGCGCCGCCTTCGCGCGCTTGAAGTCACGCTTGAATGCCGATGACCGTTCAATCGTCCTCATTCAAGTCCGCGATCAGTGCAGCCGTACTGGTGAAGCGCTTGCCTTTCCCCGCCTCAAGCTCGGCAATCGCCTTGCGCGTCGTCGCGTTTGGCACCTTGACCTCGAAGGGCAAGCGGCGCTCATCCACCACACGCAACATGAGCAGGCGGATCGCATCAGAAATGGACAGCCCCATTGCGGCCAGAGCATCAGCGGCGCGTTCCTTGGTGGCGCTATCGATGCGAGCGCGAACGTAGGTGTCAGCAGTCCTCGTGGTGATCCTCGCTCGAAACCGGTTCTTCACGTCTCATTGTAGTCGCAATGGGACTACAGTGCAAATCACCCTTATCTATACCACTTGCGGATGTGGAGGATTCCCGGGGCTCCAGCCCCGACGACGCGTTCTTTCTGAACGCCACCCCGCAGAATGCCACCGACGCCATAGGTGTGACCGGATCCGGAGAACCGGGTGTCTGAATGGCGCGACCCGAAGCGGGCAACATGACGGAACTGGAACACGGCGAGGACATGAAGTTCAGCGAACCCGCCGATGTGGGCGGGGCCTGCCGAACGACAGGCTTGCGAGCACCCGCCTGCGCTGAAGACGCAGGAGTCGCGGCGCCGGCCAGATCCATCGTCGTCAACGGCGCGCTGCTCGAAGTGTGTGCCGGCGGGAAAGTGATCGCTCAACCGCCACGGGGGAAAAGGTCAGACGGTTTTAGAAGTTCAGGCGGAGCGAGAGTTGCACCTGGCGGCTGGCGCCGAGGCCGACGTCGCGGGTGACGGTGGAGTTGGCGATGCCGAAGGCGCCGCCGGCGGCGGGGAGGGTGTAGGGCTGGCCCGGCTGGAGGTTGCCGGCGGAGGCGCCGAGGGAGTTGTTGAGGCGCGCCGGGGGATTGGCGAAGTTGGCGCGGTTCAGCAGGTTGTAGAGCTCGGAGCGGAACTCAAGGTTCATGCGCTCGGTGAGGCGGAACTTTTTCTGGAGGGTGAGGTCGAACTGGGCGAGGCCGGGGCCGTGGAGGGCCCAGCGGCCGAGGTTCCCGAACCGGCCGGGGGCGGGGGTCGAGAAGGCGGCGGGGTTGAGGAAGTAGCGGCGGTCGGCGGTCTGGAGGAAGGGGTCGACGCCGGCGACGACGTCGGGGCGGCGGTTGTTGCGGAAGGCGCCGCCGTAGGGGTTGTTGATGACGGGCACGGTGACGACCTGGGCACCGGCGATGATGGGGGAGTTGACGAAGGCACCGGTGCGGGTGTTGCGGTAGACGACGTCGTTGCGGGCGATGGTGACGTCGATGGGGAGGCCGGTACGGGCGTTGACCACGCCGCCGACCTGCCAGCCGCCGAGGTACTTGTGGGTCCTGGCGAAGGGGATTTCGTAAAGGGCCGTAGCGTTCATGCTGTGGCGGACGTCGAAGGCGTTGTTGCCGCGGTCGGCTTCGAAGTCGAAGGGGTTCTGGGCGGTCTGGGCTTCATTGGAGCCGCCCGTGTTGCCGAGGGAGTGGCCGTAGGTCCACTGGCCGCCGAGGGTCAAGCCCCGGGAGAAGCGGCGCTGAACGGAGGTCTGGAGCGAGTCGTAGTGGTCGGTGCCGCCGCTGGTCTTGTAGTCCATCTGGCCGAACTGGCTACCGAGTTCCAGCACCGGGCTGGCGGCGCCGGTGGCGGGGTTCATGGTGACGCCGACGATGCCGTTGGTCCAGGAGCGGAGGAAGAGGTTGCGGCCCTGGCTGCCGACATAGGCGACGGTCAGGACAGCGCCGCCGGCGAGCTGCTGCTGGAGGGAGGCGGTGTAGGAGAGGACCTTTTCGGGGAGGGTGTAGCCGGGGGCGTAGGCGCGGGGCGAGAAGCCGGTGAGGTTGTTGGGGTCGACGCCGGCGATGATCTGCTGGCTGTTCACAGGGAAAGCGGTGTTGGTCAGGGTGACGGTGACGCGGTCCGAGTCGATGGGCTGGATCTGGTCCTCGGTCTGGCCGGGGCCGTAGAAGTAGCCGCCGCCGATGCGGAGGACGGTCTTGTTGTTGAAACGCGCAGGTGACCAGGAGAGGCCGAGGCGGGGGCCGAAGTTGGTCTTGGAGGTGTTGTACCAGGGGCCGGTGGTGAGGCCCTGGCCGACCTGGAAGAGGGTATAGAGGTCATTGACCTCGTGGAGAACGGAGTAGTACTCGTAACGCAGGCCGTAGTTCAGGGTGATATTGGGGCGGATGCGCCACTCGTCCTGGGCGTAGAAGATGGAGTAGCTCTGGCGGAGCGAGCGATTGGTGGCGATGCCGTTGTGCAGTGGGTTGGGGGCGCTGACGTCGCCGAGGATCTGGATCTGGGAGGGGGTGTTGGCGAGGAGGGCGGCGATGTTGCCGAAGGTGTAGGTGGTGCCGCCGAGGCGGTCGGTATAGATCTGGATGGGACGGAACTCGCCGCCGAACTTGAGGGTATGGTTGCCCTTCAACACAGAGAGGTTGTCGATGAAGGAGAGGGTGTAGTTGGTGTAGGGCTGGGCGCGGCCGTTCTGGGAGCTGTTGGAGCGGACCAGGCCGCCGAGCGAGGAGGCGCCGGCGCTGGCGCCCTGGCCGCCGACGCCGGGGATAGCGACGGTGCCGGTGTAACTGACGGCGAGCGCGGACATGTCGATACCGTTGACCGACGGAGCCACGCCGTTGATGCGGGTCTTGGCGCCGTTGAAGCCGAACTTGGTCTCGTTGATGACGCTGCCACTGTAGACCTGCTGGAGGGCGAGCATGGCGTTCTGGGGGACGGCGGTGACGCGCTGGGTGCTGAGGGAGACGTCCATGGGGCTGACGATGGCACCCTGATCGCGGTTGTAGCGGGCGCTGAGACTGAACTTGGGGCCGAGGGCGTAGTCCAAACGAATGGATCCGAAGTACTCGTCGAGCGAGGTGCTGGCGTTGAGGGAGGCGATGTCGAGGTCGGGATTGGCGGAGGGCTGCTGGCCGGCGGGGTAGGCGTCGAGGAGGGGGCGGATGGAGGCGACGGCGCGGGAGCGTGCCGAGAGGCTGGGGACGGTGGAGATGAGGTTGATGCCGGCGCGCTGGCGGAGCGACTCGACGTTCAAGAAGAAGAAGGCCTTGTCCTTCCTGATGGGGCCGCCGAGGGAGCCGCCGAACTGGTTCAGGCGGAGGGGTGACTTGTTGGAATCAAAGAAGTTACGGGCGTCGAGGGTGTTGTTCCGGAGGTACTCAAACGCCGAGCCGTGGAAATCGTTGGAGCCGGACTTGGTAACGACGGAGATCTGGCCGCCGGTGCCGGTGCCGTATTCGGCGGGGTAGTTGGAGGACTCGACGCGGAACTCCTGGACGTTTTCGAGGCTCGACTGGAGGCGGAAGCCGGTGGAGGTTTCGCCGTTCAAGTTGCCGGGGGAGGCGTCGATGATGGAGGAGGCCTCGACGCCGTCGAAGCGGACGGCGTTCTGCTGGTTGGCACGGCCGGAGAAGCGGATGTTGTCGTAGCTGCCGCCGCCGGCGGTCTGGGCGCCGGGGGCGAGGAGGTAGAGCTGGGAGAGTTGCCGGCCGTTGAGGGGCATGTTGGCGACCTCGCGCTCGTTGACGTTGGCACCGATGCGGGCCGAGCTAGTGTCGATGACGACCAGTTCGCCGCTGGCCACGGTAACCGACTGCTGCATCTGGGCGGGCGTGAGGATGATGGCCAGGTTCCGCTCCTGACCGGCGGTCATGTGGATGTTGACGTATTCGGTGGCGGCCATGCCGGGGGAGACGGCGGAGACGCCATAGGAGGAGGGGGCGAGGTTGGGGACGACAAAGACGCCCTGGGGGTTGGCGGCGACCTCGCGGGTGGCCCCGGTCCTTTCATTCTTGATCGTGACGACGGCCCCAGGGATGAAGGCGCCGGAGCCGTCGGTGACGGTACCGGTGAGGCGGGCGGAGTCTCCCTGGGCGAAGACGGAGCAGGCGCACAGCGCCAGAGCGAGCAGGAGCTTCATGGTTCCAGCGTGACAATGTCCGGTTACGGATCCGTCACTCGAGCGTGAATGTTCGGTGAATCGGGCGGGTGAGCGCAGAGCGGGTGTTGGCGGGAAGAGGAAAGGGGCCTGTTTTGAGGATTTTCCGCCCCATGTTGACAGCGTTTCATGAGCTTGTGTATGCTAGGAAGGTTTGAGGAGTTAGCTCTTCATCCCTTGGCTACCCTTCCTGTGCCCGGCAAGTCTGGGCTAAACGGCGGGAAGCCGGCCGAGGGGCCGCCCCGCTGTTCCGCCAGACATAGCGCTGACCGGAGTAAGGGCGTGTCAGAAGGACCCTCTGTTTGGTTCGGCCGGGCAACGTGCCCGCCGCAACGTTTTCGATTGACTTCGAGGTTTTCGCCGGTTGGCCTCAAGCTGTGTGCGAGCAGGATTGAACGAAAGCTCGTGTGCGGCCTGATGGTGTAGCAGCCGGTAGAGACGACGATTCAGGAAGCTGCTCAAAGAGGATAGTTCGTGCCCACTTTCAATCAGCTTGTTCGCAAGGGACGGAAGCCGACCCGATACAAGACGGCGAGCCCGGCTCTCCAGTCCTGCCCGCAACGCCGGGGCGTTTGCACCCGCGTGTATACGACGACGCCGAAGAAGCCGAACTCGGCGCTTCGCAAGGTGGCGCGCGTGCGCCTGACCAACGGCATCGAAGTGACGACCTACATTCCGGGCGTTGGCCACAACCTGCAGGAGCACTCCATCGTGCTGATCCGCGGGGGC
>JACRBC010000049.1 GCA_016213245.1 Candidatus Solibacter usitatus
CACGCTTGCGGTCCATGAAGGCGATGTCGTCGCAGAGGAAGAGGTGGAGATCCTTGGCGCCGTGGCGCGGGAGCTTCAGCTCGATGGGGTCGAACTGGAAGAGCAGGTCGTAGCCGAAGGCGCCGACCAGGGCGAGACGGCCGTCCTTGGGGTGGCGGAACTCCTCGACCAGGGCGCGCAGAATGGAAAAAAACGACGGCTGCTTGCTGCGCTGCTCCTCGGGGAAGAGCGCCGGCAGCGGTTTCAGGACGCCGTGGAGCGCGCCGGCGGCGAGGGAGAGGGAGTCCGAATGCGGGTGGTCGCGCAGGATTGCGTGGAACATCCCGGCCAGCGCCTGGCCGCGCCGGCGTCCCCGCCATCACCGTGGCTGTCGCCTGGATCTTCCCCGACTACCACCGGCCGTCCGATCACTGGGATAAACTCGACTACGACGACATGCGGAACGCCGTGGCCACCGGCGCCATCGCCGTCTCCCGCGTGGCCGATTCCACCGAGGCGCCGCAATGGATCGACTCCACCACGAAGGTAGCGAAATACCTCAAGGCCTGGAGAGAGCTGCACGGCATGCACTGAGCGTCGCTGCCGCCTTCGCCCTGCTGAAGCTCGCCGTCCACCTGCTCACCAACGGGCAGTACGGCTTCTTCCGCGACGAACTCTGCTACATCGCCTACGGCCGCCACCTGGACTGGGGCTACCCCGACGGTGCGCCCGCCATCGCCTGGACCGCCTGGTTCGTCCACAATGTGCTGGGCGACTCCCTGCGCGCGCTCCGCTTTCTGCCCGCCTTGGCCGGCGCCGGCAAGGTCCTGCTCACCGGTCTCATCTGCATCGAGATGGGCGGCGGCTCCTTCGCCGTCGCCCTCGCTTGTCTCGGCGTCACCGCCGCGCCCATCTTCCTCGGCGTGGATACGCTCTTCTCGATGAACGCCTTCGAACCGTTGTTCTGGTCGGGCGCCGTGCTTTGCGTGCTGCGCGCCATCCGGCGCGGCGATGAGCGCTGGCTGCTCTGGGCCGGCGTCTGCCTCGGCCTCGGGCTGGAGTTCAAACACTCCACGGCGTTCTTCGCGCTGTGCCTGCTGGCCGGCCTGGCCCTCGGCGGGCAGCGGCATCTGTTCAGGTCAGGCTGGCTCTGGTTGGGCGCCGCCGCCGCGTTCCTGCTCTTCCTGCCCAATCTCATCTGGCAGTACCGCCACGATTGGGCCACCTACACCCTGCTGATGAACGTCAAACGCACGCACAAGAACGTCGACCTGTCCGCCGCGCAGTTCCTCTTCCAGCAGGTGCTCATGCTGTTGCCGATCTCGCTCCTGCTCTGGGGCGCCGGCTTGTGGCAGGCCTGGCGCCAGACCACCACGCGCTTCGTCACCGTCACCTACGTCTGCTTCTTTCTCCTGATGCTTGCCATGGCCGCCAAGAGCTACTACCTGGCGCCCGCCTACCCCATGCTGTTCGCCGCCGGCGCCGTCTGGTGGGCCGCTCGCCCCAACTGGGCGCGCATCCCGCTCGCCGCCTGCATCCTTGCCATGGCCCTGTTCGTCTCCCCGCTCGTCCTGCCCATGCTGCCGGTTGAGAAGTTCATCGCCTATCAGCGATGGACCGGCCTCGAACCGCCCAAGACCGAGCGCGCCCACTCCGGTCCCCTCCCCCAGATGTTCGGCGACATGTTCGGCTGGCCGGAGACGGTCGAGAAGATCGCCAGGGCTTACCACGCCCTGCCGGCCGGAGAACGCGCGAAGACGAAGATCTTCTGCAACAACTACGGCGAGGCCGGCGCCGTCGATTTCTTCGGGCCGCGCTACGGCCTGCCCAACGCCATCTGCCCCCACCAGGGCTATTTCTACTTCGGTTACAACGGCCTGCGCAAAGGCGACACCGTCATCGTCACCCAAAGCCGCATCGAGGACGCCCGCAAGTCCTGCGGCAGCGTGGAAGTGCTGGACCGCATCGGCCACCCCTACGCCATGGCGGAGGAACATTACGACCTGCTCCTCTGCCGCGACCTCCAAATCGACCCCGCCGAGGCCTGGCCCCGCATGAAGCACTGGAACTAACCGGCCGCCGCCGGACCGCCCGGCGCCGCGCCGCCGCCGCCGCCGAACGACTGCAAAGCCAGGTAATTCGGCCCAAAGCGCTGGATGTTGTCCCGCTGCTTTTCGTACTGGTCGTAGTGGCCTTCTTCATCGCGGACCAACTGCTCGAAGAGCTGCTTGGAGACCGAATCGGCGTTGGCCGCGCACTCCAGCGCCGCCTTGTTGTAGGCCACCACGCCCTCCTCCTCCATGGCCATGGCTTTCACCAGCATCTGTTCGGCGCCGCTGACCTTCTCCACCGCTCCCGCGGCTTGCATCTCCACCTCGCCCTTCAGGAACAGGATGCGCTCGGCCAGCAGTTCCACATGACCCATCTCCATGATGGCGATCCGCTTGAACAGCAGTGCCAGCGGGTTGAATCCCTGATCCGCCAGATGAAAGTGAAAGTACATGTACTGGTGCACCGCCTGAAGCTCGTCGGCCACGGCCTGGTTGAGAAGTTGAATGCTGCGTGATCTGTCCATAGAGGATTTCCCTGTCTTAATTATGCTCCTGATCGCGCCGCGCTGCCCGGTGCTACGCTGAAGATTCCACCCCACCCATGAGAACGCTTCGTTACTCCACCCGGTCCGGGATCTCGGTGTCCCGCACGGTGTCGCGGTTGAGCTTCAAGCGCGGCCTGAAACACCTGATGCGCGAGCTCGACCACCATCGCGGCATCTACCTCTCCTCCGGCTACGAATACCCGGAGCGCTACTCGCGCTGGGACGTCGCCAGCCTCTGCCCGCCGCTGGAGATCGTCGGCCGCGGCCGCGAAATCGACTTCCGTCCGCTCAACCCGCGCGGCCAGGCGCTGGCCGGGATGTTCCACGCAATCCTGCGCAACCACCCGCACTGGGACTCCCTCTCCCTCACCGCCGGCGCGCTCCACGGCGTCCTGAAACCTCTGCCGGAGCTGTTCCCCGAGGAGCAGCGCAGCAAACAGCCGTCGTTTTTTTCCATTCTGCGCGCCCTGGTGGAGGAGTTCCGCCACCCCAAGGACGGCCGCCTCGCGCTGGTCGGCGCCTTCGGCTACGACCTGCTCTTCCAGTTCGACCCCATCGAGCTGAAGCTCCCGCGCCACGGCGCCAAGGATCTCCACCTCTTCCTCTGCGACGACATCGCCTTCATGGACCGCAAGCGTGAAGTTATCGAGCGCTACCAGTACGACTTCAGCTACGAGTCCCTCTCCACCGCCGGCCTCGACCGCGGCGCGGAAGAGATCACACCAGCCGCCGCCGCCGCGCCTCCCGAGATCGTCTCCGATCACACCCCCGAGGAGTACGCCGCCAAGGTGGAGACCGTCCGCGCCGGAATGAAGCAGGGCGACTACTACGAGGTGGTCCTCCGCCAATCTTTTTCCGCCGGCTTTGAAGGCAGCCCCTCGGAGCTCTTCCAGCGCGTCCAGACCTCCAGCCCCAGTCCCTACGAGTTCCTTCTCCAGTTCGGCGACGAGCAGTTGATCGGCGCCAGCCCCGAGATGTTCGTCCGCGTCGAAGGCCGGCGCGTCGAGACCTGCCCCATCTCCGGCACCGCGCGCCGCACCGGCGACCCGCTCAAGGACCACGACCTCATCCGGGACCTGCTCAACTCGCCCAAGGAAGAGTCCGAGCTCACCATGTGCACCGACGTGGACCGTAACGACAAGTCCCGCGTCTGCGCGCCCGGCTCGGTCAAAGTGATCGGCCGCCGCCTGATTGAACGCTACGCCGGCCTCTTCCACACCGTCGACCATGTCGAAGGCATCCTGGATGACGGCTTCGACTCCCTTGACGCCTTCCTCTCCCACATGTGGGCCGTCACCGTCATCGGCGCCCCCAAGAAGGCCGCCGCCCAGGCCGTCGAGGACCTGGAAAAGGACGCCCGCGGCTGGTATGGCGGCGCCATCGGCATGCTCTCGCTGAATGGCGACATCAACACCGGCATCCTCATTCGCACCGTCCACCTCAAGAACGGCATCGCCCGCTATCCCGCCGGCGCCACCCTTTTGTACGATTCAGACCCGGCAGCCGAAGAGCAGGAGACGCGCTTGAAGGCTACCGGCTTCTTCCGCTCCCTCCAGCCCGCCCCGCCCGCCCGGAAGCCCCGTGCAGCCAAGGCGGGCCCCGGCGAAGGCATCCGCCTGCTGCTCATCGACAACGACGACTGCTTCATCCAAACGCTCGCCAACTATGTCCGTCAGACCGGCGCCGAGGTGGTCACCTACCGCGCCGGTTTCCCGCTCTCACTCATCGCCGAAATCGACCCCGACGTCCTGCTCATCTCCCCCGGCCCCGGACGCCCCGCCGACTTCAACGTCCCCAACACCGTCCGCCACGCCGCCTCCCTCGGCATCCCCGTCTTCGGCGTCTGCCTCGGCCTGCAAGGCGCCGTCGAGGCCTTCGGCGGCAAACTTGACGTCCTCCCCTACCCCATGCATGGCAAGCCGTCCCTGGTGCGGCATGGCGACCGGGGCGTCTTCGAAGGCCTGCCTTCCCCGATGAAGGTCGGCCGCTACCACTCTCTCTACGCCCTGCGCGACAAGCTCCCGCCGGTCTTTGAAATCACCGCCGAAAGCGACGACGGCGTCATCATGGGCGTCCGCCACCGCGAGCTGCCGGTCGAGGCGGTCCAGTTCCACCCCGAAAGCCTGCTGTCCCAGGACGCCGGCCAGGGCCTGCAGCTCATCGCCAACATGATCCGGCTCTACGGCCGCGCCAGGAAACGCGCTTCGTAGCCGGCGCCTACTGCGCCCGCATCGCCCGCCACCTCTCGTACTGCTCCCTTTTCTGCGGCGCCTGGTCCTCGTACCCTTGGAGCCAGAACCGGAACCAGTCCAGGTTACGCTCCATTGATGCTTTCCGGTGCGACGGCAGTGAGAAGACATGCGGCGCCCCGGGGTAAATCACCTGCTCCACCGGCTTGCCCAGCCGCCGCAGAGCCATGTAGAACTCCAGCGACTGCACGCCCACGTCGCTGCCGTACTCGCGCAGCAGGGGCGCCTTCACCTTGTCCGCGTTCAGCGCCGGCGCCACACGCCGGTAGTTCGCGTACGCCTCCCCAAACGGCGGTCCGCCGAAGAAGGCGTCCAAGTAACGCTGCATCGCCGCGCTGCCCGTCACCCAATACTGCCCGGCATTGTTCAACCCTCCTTCGCCCGCCGACGCGGCCCGGAACAGATTGGACTGCGTGATGGCCATCTCCGCCAGAAACGCCCCGAAGCTCCAGCCCAGAACTCCCGTCCGATCCGGATCCGCGATCCCCTCGTCCACCAATCCCTTCGCCGCCGCCTCCATGCTCGCCAGGGGATTGTAGGCCTGCGAGAGCGCCGCCGCCGCAAAGTCTCCCGGCTTCCAGCCCAGTTCCCGCGGATAGTTCAGCAGCAGGACCGCAAACCCGGCCTCCGCGAAGTGCTGCACCGGGTAGCTGGTCATCCATTGTGCCTGAGTCGTGAACTTGTTCGAAAACTGGTACTGGATCACCAGCAGAGGCAGGCGCCGTTCCTTCCTGTATCCCGGCGGCAGCACCAGAAAGCCGTTCGTCTCCTTCCCGAACCTGTTGCGCCAGGTGCGCTCCTCCGCACCCTGCAACCGAATGGACTCGAATTGCGGATTCAGCTTCGTCAGAACCTCAGCCCGCCCCTCCTCCACGTCCACCAGGGCAATCTCCGGCGGTTGGGTGAAGGTCTGCCGGATGCACGCCGCCAGCCGCCGGTCGCGCGTGAAGCTGAATGTAGTTTCGCCATGTCCATCGCTCCCAGTCTATCCCGGCTGCTCCCGGAAACTGGACCTGGAAATAGATGTGTTACATTGTGATACATGAAGACCGTCACCGCGCGTGAGCTTCATCTCCGGACCGCCGCCATCCTCAAGGAAACGCAGGAAGGGGAGACGATTGTCGTCACTCTCCGCGGGAGAAAGGTGGCCGAGATTCACCCCCCCAGTCAGTTCGAACCCGGTACCGCTCCAATGCCCGACCTCACCGAGTGGCGCAAGCAGTTCCACATGATCGACGACACCGATGAAGCGGTCAGCGAGATCCGCTCGTGAAGCTCTACCTGGACACAGCGTACCTGGCGAAAAACTACATCTCTGAACCCGAGTCGGACCGCATACAAGCGATGGTTCGCGAGGCATCCATGCGCGCCTCCTCTGAACTCGTCCGTGCCGAATTCGCCTGTACCCTTCACAGGCATGTCCGTGAGAGCCGGCTGAGCCGGCCCCAGGCCGACAAAATGCAGGCCCTTTTCCATTCGCACCTCAGGGCCGGAATCTGGTTTCTGCATCCAATCACCCCCAGCTTGCTGGCCCATGCCGAAGAACGCATCACCCAACTCCCCGCCTCCGTCTTTCTCCGCTCCGGCGACGCCATCCACCTGGCCACCGCTGAGTTCCACGGCTACCGGGAGATCTGGTCCAACGACCGCCACCTGCTCGCCGCCGCCCCTCACTTCGGACTCACACCCCGGAGCCTGAAGTACCCATGAACTCCCCTGTCCCTTGCCAATTCTGTCACCCTAGGGACATTTCCCATGGTCCTGGAACCAATGGTCTATTGCGAACTAGGAGGATACCCTCAATACTGAACTCAAGCATGAACCTCACCGACGTCATCTATATCGCCCTACTCGTCATCTGCGCCTGGCTGGCGATCAATTTTGACTCCACCGGCGGCGGCGG
>JACRBC010000050.1 GCA_016213245.1 Candidatus Solibacter usitatus
AGAAACAGCGGGCCGCCGTGCCCCTGTGCATTCCTGTAGTCGCAGATCGCCTGCGCCGTCGCCAGGATGTGCGGCTCGTTGAACGTTCCGTTGGTGGACGTGCCCCTGTGCCCGCTCGTCCCGAAACTCACCAACTGCTGCGCGTCGTCCGCATCCGGCCGCACCTCATAATAGGCGCGTTCCAAAGCCGCAACGTCGATCAGCAGCTCTGCCGGCGCCGGTTTGCCGGCCAGGGGGTTCAGGGCCATACCGACATGATAGTCAGTACTTGCACTTCCCGTTGTCGGCCTTCACAAAGTACCGCTTGTAGTTCGTCGCCTTCGGGTCCATGCAGCCCTCCAGGCTCAGCATCTCCACTTTGCGAAAATCGATTGGGTGGCTCTCCGATTGCAACGAGATCGAGCCCTCCTTCAGCAGCATCCCGTCCCGCTTCACCTGCGGGTCGTGGTTCGATACGCTCCCGCCGCCAATCTGTGGCATCTCGTAGCTCAGCACCGTCTCCCCGTCGATCGTGTGCCGGATCATCCCGTCCCCGTGCACCACCACCTCCACTCGCACCCACTCCTCGCCGTGATAGGTCTTCGACGACGAGTTCCAGCAGTGCGTCGTGAACAGCTTCCCGTCCCGCACCACGTTGGTCCCCGGCGTGCACAGGTTCGCCGTCGTCCGCGTCCCCGTCCCCGATCCGCCCAGCAACTGCACCTCGATCGAGATGGGAAAGTTCTGGTCTTTCTTCATCGTCTCCACCGGCTGGCCGTGGATCATCGCCCCGCTGTTCCTCAGCGCCCACGCCGGCCCCTCCGGTGCCTGCTCTCCGACGAACCGGTACTCCACCGCCAGCACGTAATACCCAAACGTGTCCTTGTGGAACAGGTGCCCGAAACGGTTGTTGAACTTGTCGTAGGCGTCATAGCGCACCTTCAGCAGCCCGTCCTCCACCCGGAACGTGTTGCCGAAGTTCTCTCCCACCTCGTAACCCGTGATCTTCGGCGTCCAGCCCGTCAGGTCTTTCCCATTGAAAAGTTGTACCCACTCCTTCTCATCCGCCTTGTTCTGCGCGGCCAGCGAACCCGCCAGCAGGATGCCGGCCAATGCCGCCGCGGCACAGTTCCATCTCTTGGTGTTCATGGTGAGATCAGTATATCCTCGCCCACGGGCTACGGTTGGATCATGGGCTACAGCGCCGCGAACGTCGCCTTCCCCCCTCAGATCATCTCCCGCAGCAGCTCCGGCCGCGGCTGCGCAATCACCACCTTGTTCACCAGCAGCCCCTTCCGCGCCACCGCCTGCGCCCCAGCCTCCACCGCGCTCTTCACCGCCGACACGCTTCCCGTGCACGACGCGAACGCCTTGCCCCCCAGCGCCATCGCCAGCCGTACCTCCACCAGCCGCACGTTGGCCGCCTTCGCCATCGCATCGGCCCCCTCAATCAGGCTCGCCACCGAAAACGCCTCGATAATCCCCAGCGACTCCAGCTCGCCGATGTTCGCCGTCCCGCTCATCGCCGGAAACAGATCCTCGTGCACGTTCGGAATCAGAAACGTGTCCACCACCGAAAAGTCCCCGCTGCGGCATCCCGCCTCCACCGCCGCGCTCACCGCCCCCACGTCGCCCCGGATCATCACCATGTACTTGCCGCTGCAGATCGTCCGCGACAGCACCAGTTCCACCTCCGCCGCCTTCAGCATCGCGTCGCATACCTGGAACCCCGCCGCGATGCTCGTCAGTTCAATCAGCCCAATGGAGTTTCCGGCCACGTCGTTCGTCCTCCCCTACCCTTCAATCTCGATCGCATCCGGAGCCACCCGCGTCACCTTGCCGCTGATGCTGGCATGGATCGTCGCCCCCAGTTCCCCGGCGTTCATCCCCGCCACCGCCTGCCCCGCCTTCACCCTCTGCCCTTCCTTCACCAGCGCCGTCGCCGGCTTGCCCGTATGTTGCTTGGTGAGAATGCGGACTCTCCCCGGCGCCGGTTCCTGGCTCGTGTACGGCGTGTGGCACTCGTAACGCTCCACGTTGAGCCGCTGCCTGAGCTGCGACTGCGGCACCCGCCGGTACTCCTTCATCGGATGCACCCGCACCGGCTTGCTCTGCGTGAACTTGATCCCCGCCGCCCGCAGGTTCCCCTTGGCGTCGTCGCACGCCTCCTTCGGGAACAGGTCCTCCGGACAAGCGTAAAGCGTGCACAGCCCGCAGGCGCAGCACAGCTCGCCCCACTGCGACCAGTTCTCCTTGCCCGATAGCGTGAAGCCCAGCGTGCGCATCACCTTGTGCGGCTGCACGTCGTAGCCCAGCAGGTATCGCGGGCAGAACTCCGTGCAGTAGCTGCATTGGTCGCAGGCCGATTTGCCGATCTGCGCCATCGCCTCCTTCGGCCGGCTCTTGCGTTGCACCAGCAAGTGTTCCTTCGGCAGCACGATCAGCCCGCACGTCGTCTTGGTCACCACCCCCGTCAGGTCGAACGTCAGCGTGCCCATCATCAGCCCGCTGACAAATACCCCGATCTCGTCCGCCGTCGCCCCCCCGGCCATCGCCAGCAGGTCGGCGAAACTCGCCCCCAGCGGCGCCCAGAACGAGCACGGCCTCTTCACCGCCCCGCTGATCGACACGAACTTCCGCGTTACCGGCTCGCCCAGCGCCGCCCGCTCCACGTTGTACAGCGTCTCCACGTTGTTCACCACGCAGCCCACCTGCAGCGGAATGCCCGCCGCCGGAATCAGCCGCCCCGTGGCTGCGTACACAATCTCGTATTCGTCCCCCGACGGATAGAAGTCCCCCAGGTAGGTCAGCTCGATGCCCGCCGCCGCGGCATGTGGAATCACCGCCGCCACCGCCTCCTGGTTCTTCTCCTTGATGCAGAACCGCCCCTGCTTTGCTCCCGTCGAGGCCATCATCCGCTTCATCCCGCCCACGATATCGGCCGGGTACTGCTTCATCAGCTCGAAGTCCTTGTGCAGCAGCGGCTCGCACTCGGCCCCGTTGGCCAGCACGTACTCCACCTGCGACTGCGCCTTCACCTCCGCCGGGAACCCCGCGCCCCCCGCGCCGACCACACCCATCTCTCTGAGTTTCTGGCTGAGCATTGTGTTCGTATGGAAACCCCAGAATATCAGGGAACCGCCACGAACCCCAGCGACGCCACCGCCGCCCCCAGCGTCCGCGGATCCCCGTTGCTCGGCCGGTACGGCCTCAGCGAGCGTAGCGTCACCTCCACATCTCCCGCCGCACCCGCCGGCGCCGTCCACACCTGCTCGCACCAGCAGACGTCGCTGTACACCCGCGTCCCCAACGATTTCCCGTCCAGCAGGAGCTCTACCTCCACCTGCCCCTGCTCCTTCTTCTGCACCGGACCCAGGTTCACCCGCACCGCGAACTGAGCCGCTCCCTCCGGCCTCCGCAGCCGGACCTTCGCCTCCGCCTTGGTCCAGCGGAAACCGCTCTCCAGCGGATACCACCCCTCCCCGAACAGCCACACCGGGTTGCCTGTCGCCATCGTGATCGACGCCGGCGCCGGATCGCCCGCCTGGCGCGACGCCGTCACCAGTCTCCGCCGCGCCCGGTCCCAGCTCATCACCGCCAGGTACTCCCGCTCCATCAGCCCGCGCGCCTCCGCGCTCTCCAGGCCGGCCAGCCGCAGCTCCGGCGCCGGCTGAAACCACCGCATCGTCGCCTCAATCCCCCACTCCCTCATTCCCGCCGGCCCGCCGTCATAGAGGATCGTCCGCACATCCCTGTCTCCGGCCAGCACCTTGCCCACCGCCTCCACGTAGAGCTGGTTCTCCATCGCCACCGTCAGCGCCGCCCCGCGCTGCTGGCGCAGCAGCAGGTAGTTCACCGGCAGCCACAGGACAAAGAATACAGTCACGTAGGCCGGCTTGCACTTCTCGGCGAAAAACGCCGCCGCCACCGCCAGTCCGATCAGCGGAACATACAGGTACACCGCGAACAGCCGCCCCGGCAGGAACCACATCGGCCCCATCAGCAGCGCCAGCGCCAGCAGTCCGAACCGCACCCGCCGGTCCTTCGTCCACGCCGCCAGGGCGATCAGCAGCACCCCCGCGTAAGGCGCCAGCAGCACCTGCGACGAGTAGTACCCGAACGTTTTCATCACCGCCGCCGCCGTGAACCGCAGCGTGTAGTCGTCGTTTGTGCCCCGGTTCAGCATCATCGCCTGCAACGCGAATGACGCTGCAATCGCCGCGTACGGCAACACCCGCTTCCACCGCTTCTCCCCCAGCATCCATTCCCATGCCAGCAGCACCGCCGGCAGCGCGATGGCCGGCTCTTTCGTCTTGTACGCCAGCCAGTACGGAATCAGCGCCAGCAGCCAGTGGCCCCGCAGATACAGCAGCAGCGCCAGCAGCAGGAACGTCGCGCACATCACGTCGAAGAAGAACATCGGCTTCCAATAGCCGTCGAAACACGCGATATGAAACGCGAACAAAAGCGTCCCCGCCCCCGCTCCCAGCCAGCCCGCCCCCAGTTGCCGCAGCAACAGCAGCACCAGGACCACGTTCAGCAGGTGCACGGCGTGCAATACGCCCACATAGGGCTTGTACTGCAATCCCGCCCACATCCCCAGCAGCTTGTAGTACCCATGCCCCACCGGCCGGAAATTGCTCCGGCTCAGCCGCGGATCCTCCAGCGCCAGCAGAAACGTCTCTCCGCTCGCCCCCCGCGTCTGCACCAGGTTGTCCAGGTCGTCGTCGTTGAAATACCCCCGGTACGCCCCCCGGTTGGCAATCAGAAACAACGCCGCTACGCAGACGATAAATACAATTGGCCAGATCCTGGCGCTACGTGGAAACTGCATCAACCGCATTCTAGTGTCCTGAGTTAGAAATACGTTCGCAAAGTCGTTGAACTTTCCCGAGGATCAGATCGGCATCAGCAGTCCAGATGAACGGCTTGGGATGTTCGTTGTTATGTTCCAAATACTCCTGAATGGCCTTCTCCAG
>JACRBC010000051.1 GCA_016213245.1 Candidatus Solibacter usitatus
TCGATGAGCTGGTGAAGAACCACTTCACGTGGGTCTTCGAGCCGTACCAGCAGCAGCGCCGGCGGGGCAAGGTGATGGGCGACGAGGAGCTGGTGAAGGGCACGATCCGCGAGGTGTGCGACCGGCTGGCGCGGCTGATCGGCGGCACGGCCGGGACGGCGCCGATCACGGCGCAGCCGGAGATCCTCTACAAGTCGCCGTACAACTTCGTGATCGCCGATGAGAAGGGGGACCCGTCGTCGCGGCTGGTGCTGGCGGCCGACGGGCACACCAACCTGATCAGCCTGGTGTGCACGCGGAGCACGGGGCGGCGGACGTACAGCATCATCCGCGGGTCGCCGTACGACGATGAGACGTTCGACGTGCAGAGACTGCTGGAGGCGTTCCAGGCGGCCGAGGACCGGCCTGGGGAGCGGATCTGGGGCGGGTCGAACCTGGCGGCGGGGTCGGACAGCGAGCTGGGGTCGAGCCTGGAGTGGACCGAGATCCGGGACATTGCCGAGCAGGTGGTGCGGGAGGCCTACGAGCGGAGCATGGCGCCGACGCTGGATTAGGGGCCGGCCGGACGACGGGCCTTACTTCACCGCGATGGTCACGCCATCCTGGCTGCGAGCCGAACCGACGGCCAGCACGACAGGTACGGCCGGGCCGGGCGCCACTCCTTGCGGTATGACAACGTCGAATTGAAATGCGCCAGCCACTTGGCCCGGCGTGGAGCCGGCTTCGAGGACTTGGGCTTCGATGCCGCCGATCTTCACGGAGACCGGCAGCGCCGGCCGTTTCACTCCATCCTGTATGACTTCGCCGGTAGTGCCGGGGGGCGTGGTCTGGCCTTCTCCCGTACCAAAGAGACGGATGGTGGAGCCGCGGGCCGCAGAGTTCTCAACGCTGTTCGCGGAACCATCCTGATTCAGGCAGCGGGCTTGGCCTTGGCCCGTGCCGTTCGCGGTGTAGATGCCGGGCGCTGAGGGCGCGATGGGAACTCCCGTGGCAATCGCGAACGTCCCCTTGAACTCCACCTCGATGTCCACTGAAGCGCTGCCGGCTACCTCGTACGGCACCACGGCGTCGACCTGGGTCGCTGAGACATACAGCAGCGGCGCGGCCACGCCGCCGAACCGCACCCGCGTGCCCTCGACTTCGTTGGCCACCTTACCGCCTTCGTCGATCCAATGACCGGTCGGCTTGTAGGGTCCGATGTTCAAGCCGAGAATGGTGACGATCTCCCCTGGGGCGATTGCTCCGAACCTCATCGATGCGGCGTTGACCACGGAAGCCGCCAGAGGCGGGCTGAACTCGGGCAGAGGGATATTGGCTGAGGTGACGTGCAAAGTGACAGGAACAGTCACGGAAGTGGCCGAGCCCGGGGGGGGCGGTGAGCTGAACCGTTCCGTGGTATTCGCCGGGCGGGAGGTTGCGGGCGTCGGCTTTGAGATAAACCCCGCCATAGGGGACATAGTCGCGCGGTGGCAACACGCTCAGCCAATTGGTCCCATCCATGGTTGACGTGGCGGCACTGGACTCAACAGGAATGCCGATGCTGGTTACGGCCAGCGATTTCGCTTCGATCTCAGCAACGGAATAGGACCCCGTTGCGGATCCACTGGCCACCCAGAATTCCATGCTTTCCGGCGCGACTGATATCGGTGGCTGTTCGGCCCAAACGGCCAAGATCACGGCGATCTGTGCGGGTGCATATTCGCTGTGCCCGGTGGAAGCGACCGTGATTGTGCCGCGATAGGTGCCGGCGTCCAGTCCTGTTTGGTTGACGGCGATGGCGAGTCTTGTTCCGCCGCTGGCCTGGTCATAGGTGCTTGAGGATGCCAGCCAGGAGCCTCCGTTGGCGGTCGCGACTTTGATGTCGTCCGGGAAGTACGGCGACACGCTGACAAGCCGGGCAGCGGGCTGCGCGGCGCCCGCCTTGGCCCAGAATGTGACGGGAGTATCGCGTGCACTGGTGTACAGGACCTGGGGCGGACGCCTATACATCGCTGTATTGCGTTCCACGCTATTGGCGGGTCCGGAGACGGTAATCGAACCAGACAAGCTGTACGCCTGCGCGGGCAGGGCAGCGGGATCGGCGGTCAGCGTGAGGGTTGCCGGCGTGACGCCTTCCATTGGGGTAATGGAAAGCCAATTCATGGGGGCGCCACCATATCCGCGCAGGCTCACAGAAAACGGCGCCGGCTCGCCGTCGCTGATGATCTGGAGTCGCAGAGAAGGTGGCGGTGTGCCTGCCGGATCCGTCGGGAAGTACAGCGGGTACGGCCCTTCGAGCGAAATGATGGACCGGGTCACACGGAAGATGAATGAAAACGTGCTTGGCAGGAGTACAGGGTCGTTGGGTGTGATGGTGACCTCGCCGGTGTATTGGCCAGGTTCAAGCGACGAAGGGTCCATCGTGAGGGTGATTCTGGAAGAATCCGGGCAGGGTGTTGAGCTGGTGGGCGTGCAGGTGGCGCCCTCTTGAGGCGAGATGGTGAGCCAGTTCCCTCCGTTCGCTGTTGCCGCCGTCGCGCGAAATGGTACGATTCCGAACGCGCGCACCGTCAGCGTGCGCGTGGCTGGGGGGGAATCAACCAGCCAGGCCAGGCAGGGCGTATCGTAACCACCAATCGGGCCGGAGGGTTTCACGTCACAGGTTGGTTGTCCACCGTCCCAGGTGACATAGGCCTGCCTGCCTGCCCCTGAAGTCGAGCTGACCTGCGAAGCGGATACTCCCCTACCGGTGCGGTCGCCCGGCACGATGCCGAGCCAGATCATCCGGATCGGCGTGAGAGGAGTTAGAGAGGTGCTGGATAGTTGGCTGCCCCTCGCGCTTCGCAGGAAGACTCCGCCGGCCGGTATCGTGAACACACTTCTGCCGTATCCATATCCGAACTTGTAGTTGATGTACTCTGTGGTGCGCTGTTCCACGAGAACGGATTGCGAGGTCTGATTGTAGAGCGCGTACGCACCATAGGTCCAGTCAGACAGATACCCAAAGAACGCCCCCGCGTAGGTCTGCTGCGGGAAGATGGGCTGGATGGTGCGAGACCACGACTCACCGCCGTAAGACGTCCAGCGCAAGGGAGGGAAGAAGTCGGTTTCCGCTCCATTGGGAATCCGCGCCGTCACCCGCTTGGATCTGAGGTCGGCGGAAGCGCCGAGGACCACATCGATGGCTTGCGGTCCCACGAGGGTAACGGCTGACAGGGCTACACCCTCGATTTCGACTCGCGTTGAGGCGGTGAATCCGCCACCGGCGATGCGAACTGTCGCGCCAGCGGGCAGCGGCCCGCCCACGGGCGTCACGCTGTCGATCGACAGCGTGCCTCCCACTTTCAGTTGGCCCGGAGGCGCCGTCACCAGGTAGCGGTACCCGTACGCGTCCCTCCAGGGATCAGGTCCCGCAGTCAACTTGATAAATCCCACCGTGCCGTTGGCGATGCCCGGCAGCACTGGAATGGTGACGGTGATCAGCGGAGCACTTGGCAATTGTCCTATGCCGCCGGTAGGCGAGCCGAACTGGATTTCGACGCGCCGATCCTCAACGTTGGCGACGCCGAACTGGTCGCCGGTCGCGCACAGCACGTCGACTGAGGTGGCGGACCCGAAGACGGCGGGATCGAAATCCAGGCTGAGTTTGCCGCTGGAAATCCGATGAGATTCGGGGAGAGTCAGGCGTATCTGCGCTATCGCTCCGGCGGGAACGCTTGGGCTGGAAATGCCCAGAACCAAGGGGGGTAGTGAGGGTTCGGCGGCGGCAAGAGAGACGCTCCACGACAGGAGCAGGGCCCACTGGAAAATGAGCAAGGGAATCCGGCAGCGGAAAGTGCCGCGTTGGATATAGCGCAAAAAGAGACTCGTCAATTCATCCTCCGCAATCGCAGGCGGTGGAAACTATGCGAAATCGAAGTCCTCATTCGTCATCATCACACACATTCAAGGTCCGACGTTTGGGGTGCGGACCCGCTCGCTACCGCTCGCGGCTCTGTTGCCGGCGATTGAGGTGACAGGTGGTTGGGGGCAATCGCGCGGCTCACAAGGGGCGGGCGGTGGTGGCCGAATAGCACCAGCGTGGTTGGAGGCGGCCAGGAGTGGGGGCGGTGCGGGCGAGTGGAATGAATCAGTTAGGTTGTGGCACGGGAGTTGCATTGAAGAGGGCAGGAGAAGACTCGATATGCGACTCGAAGTGACACTGATGGGGGTGCTGATGGCGGGGCAGACCGTGGCGCAGGAGGGTGGCTGGCGGAAGTTCAGCGAGCCGGCGCCGGCCTCGACGTTGACGCTGGCGGCGGGGACATTTATCAGCGTGCGGGTGGACCAGACGCTGACGAGCAAGCACAACCGGCCGGGCGACGCGTTCACGGCGACTCTGGAGCAACCGCTGGTGGCCGAGGGCCTGGTGGTGGCGCGGCGCGGGCAGACGCTGGGAGGCCGGGTGGCGGACGTGCAGCCGGGCGCGAGGGGCAAGGGTGGAGCGAGCCTGGGCGTGGAGCTGACGGAGCTGAGCTTGGCCGATGGCGGGCAGGCGAGGGTGCGCACGCAGTTGATGCAGTACAGCGGCGGCGGCGCGCGGGGGCGCAACGCGGCGGCGGTGGTGACGACGGCGGGGACGGGGGCGGCGATCGGCGGGATGGCCGGCGGCGGCGCGGGCGCGGGCATCGGGGCGGCGGTGGGAGCGGCGGTGTCGGGGATTGTGGTGGCGGCGTCGCGAGGCAGGGCGGCGGAGATCGAGCCGGAGGCGCTGCTGACGTTCCGGCTGCTGGAGCCGGTGACGATTGCGACGGAGCGGTCCGGCGCGTCGTTCCGGCCGGCGACGCAGGAGGACTACGGGCAGAGGCTGGTGGAGCGCCGCCGGGCGGTGGCTCCGCCGTACTATGCGGGCTTCGGCTACCCGTGGTTCTACACGCCGTACTATTGGGGTCCGGGGCCGTACTTCTACACGGGGGTGCGGTTCTATCACGGGCATGGGGGGCGGCGGCGCTGAGATTCGAATCAGGCGACCAGAAGGGCTGAAACTCTCCGGGGTGGGGCATTCCGTTATAGAATGGGAGTGCTGCATCTGACATGGCAGTAGTCGCCCGGCTGAGGGCGATGAGAGACGGTCATCATCCGGGGAGTAATCATGCAAAAGGAAAGTTGTGATATCGGCCTGATCGGGCTGGCGGTGATGGGGCAGAACCTGGTGCTGAACATGAACGACCACGGCTACAGCGTGGCGGTGTTCAACCGCACGGTGTCGAAGGTAGACGACTTCATCGCCAACGAGGCGAAGGGGCGGACGATCTTTGGGGCGCACACGGCGGAAGAGTTCGTGCAGTCGCTGAAGCGGCCGCGGCGGGCGATGCTGATGGTGAAGGCCGGCTCGACCGTGGACCAGACGATCGAGTGGCTGCTGCCGCACCTGGAGCCCGGCGACATCGTGATCGACGGCGGCAACTCGCACTGGCCGGACACGGACCGGCGGACGAAGGCGCTGGCGGAGAGGGGCATCCTGTTCATCGGCACGGGCGTGTCGGGCGGGGAAGAGGGCGCGCGGTTCGGCCCGTCGATCATGCCGGGGGGCAACGTGGCGGCGTGGCCGCACGTGAAGGAGATCTTCCAGTCGATCGCGGCGAAGGTGCCGGACGGCACGCCGTGCTGCGACTGGGTGGGAGAGAACGGCGCGGGGCACTACGTGAAGATGGTGCACAACGGGATTGAGTACGGCGATATGCAGTTGATCTGCGAAGCCTACCAGGTGATGAAGGACGTGCTGGGGCTGTCGGCGGCCGAGCTGCACCAGGTGTTCACCGAGTGGAACGAAGGCGAGCTGGACAGCTACCTGATCGAGATCACGCGGGACATCTTCGGCAAGCTGGACGACGACGGGGCGCCGGTGGTGGACAAGATCCTGGACACGGCCGGGCAGAAGGGGACGGGCAAGTGGACGGGGATGAGTTCGCTGGACCTGGGCGTGCCGGTGACGCTGATCGGCGAGGCGGTGTATGCGCGCTGCCTGTCGGCGATGAAGGACGAGCGGGTGGCGACATCGAAGATCCTCAGCGGGCCGAAGCCGGCGTTCAGCGGCGACCGGAAGCAGTTGATCGAGGACATCCGGCGGGCGCTGTACTGCTCGAAGATGGTGAGCTACGCGCAGGGCTACATGCTGATGCGGGAGGCGGCCAAGGACCAGGGGTGGAACCTGAATTACGGCGGCATCGCGCTGATGTGGCGCGGGGGCTGCATCATCCGGTCGCGCTTCCTGGGCAAGATCAAGGAGGCGTTCGACAAGAACCCGGCGCTGACCAATCTGCTGGCGGACGAGTTCTTCAGCGAGACGCTGAACGGCTACCAGGCGTCGTGGCGGCGGGCGATTGTGACGGCGATCGAGTGCGGCGTGCCGACGCCGGCGTTCGGAACGGCGCTGGCGTTCTACGACGGCGTGCGGAGCGAGCGGCTGCCGGCAAACCTGTTGCAGGCGCAGCGGGACTACTTCGGCGCGCACACCTACGAGCGGCTGGACAAGCCGCGCGGGGAGTTCTTCCACACCAACTGGACCGGGCGCGGCGGGCGCGTGGCGTCGAGCACCTACACCGTCTAAGGGAGAACAGCACGCAATGAAATACGGACTGAACATCAAGCCAGAGGGCGCGCTGGACTTCCTGTCGCTGGGGGCTCTGATCCACCGGCTGGACCCGGGGATCATCCCGTTCAGGAAGGCGGCCGAGTGCCAGATCCACGTCAGCGGCGGCGAGTTCAACTGCGCGGCGAACCTGGCGGACTGCTTCGGGCTGAAGACGGGCGTGGCCAGCGCCATGGTCGATTATCCAATTGGCGAGCTGATCGCCGAGCGGGTGAAGGCGATGGGCGTGAAGCCGTTCTACAAGCGGTTCAAGCACAACGGCGTAAACGGGCCGAACATGGCGACGGTCTATTCGGACCGCGGGCTGGGGGTGCGGGCGCCGGTGGTGTTCTACAACCGGGCCAACGAGGCGGGCGCGCTGCTGAAGCCGGGCGACTTCGACTGGCCGGCGATCTTCGGCCAGGGCGTGCGCTGGTTCCACTCGGGCGGGATCTTCGCGGCGCTGTCGGAGACGACGGGCGAGCTGATCGTGGAGGCGATGAAGGCGGCCAAGGCGGCCGGGGCGGTGACGTCGTTCGATTTGAACTACCGGGCGAAGCTGTGGAACATCTGGGGCGGCGCTGATCAGGCCGTATCGGTGATCCACAGGATTGTGGAGAACGTGGACGTGCTGGTGGGCAACGAGGAGGACCTGCAATTGGGGCTGGGGATCGCCGGGCCGGAGGTGCACTCGAAGTCGAAGCTCGATCCGTCGACGTTCTTCGGGATGATCGGCGATGTAGTAAAGAAGTACGCGCAGGTGAAAGTGGTGGCGACGACGCTGAGAGAGGTGCACTCGACCAACCACCATTCGTGGAGCGCGGTGGCGTGGATCGACGGCCAGACCTACACGGCGCCGGAGTGCGAGCTGAACGTGCTGGACCGGGTGGGCGGGGGCGACGGCTTTGCGTCGGGGTTCATTTTCGGGCTGCTGAACGGCGAGGCGCCGCTGGATGCGGTGAAGCTGGGGTGGGCGCACGGGGCGCTGCTGACGACGTTCCCGGGCGACACCACGATGGCGACGCTGGAGCAGGTGCGGGCGTTCGCCAAGGGGGGGTCGGCGCGGATCCAGAGGTAGGCGGGACCCGCTTGCTACCGCTCGCGGCTCTACTCGCTGACGTTCGCGGGTCTACGGGCTGACCCGCTCGCTACCGCTCGCGGCTCTACTCGCTGACGTTCGCGGGTCTACGGGCTGACCCGCTCGCTACCGCTCGCGGCTCTACTCGCTGACGATCGCGGGTCTACGAGCTGACCCGCTCGCTACCGCTCGCGGCTTTACTCGCTGACGTTCGCGGGTCTACGGGCTGACCTGCTCGCTACCGCTCGCGGGTCTACGGGCTGACGTTCGCGGGTCTACGGGCTGACGGGGTCGGGAGTGATTGGAGAAGCGTGGGCGGGGGCAAGCGGGCCACCTTTTCTGAAGCCGGTTGAAACCTGGTGCGTCTATTGGATAGTCTTTGAGACACACACCAGGAGGCACCGGGATATGGAAGTGAATCGCAGGGATCTGCTGGCCGGAGTGCTGACGGCGGCGGCGGCGCGCGCCGAGGCGGCGCCGGCGAAGCTGGGGATACCGGGGCCGTACCGCGGCCGGGTGGTGGCGGTGGAGCACCCGGGGAGCATCATCTCGGGCAAGTACCAGCAGGAGCCGGTGCGCGACATGATGCGGCGGGGCATGATGGAGCTGACGGGCGCGCCGGGGTGGGTGGACGCCTGGCGGGTGTTCTTCGAGAAGGGCGACGTGGTGGGGATCAAGGTGAACCCGGTGGGGCAGCCGTTCATCATCTCGTCGGCCGAGGTCTTCCGTGAGATCGTGGCGGGGCTGGAGTCGGCGGGGGTGAAGCGGGAAGACATCATCGCGTATGACAGGTACAAGAGCGAGTTCCTGAGCGGCGGGTTTGTGAAGTGGCTGCCGGAGGGTGTGCGGTGGATGGCGGCGACGGACAAGGTGGACTCGCTGCAACTGGACATGGACGGCTACGACGCCGATCACTACATGGAGATGGCGCTGGTGGGGGCGCGGGCGAATCCGGAGGACCGGCACCACAGACGGTCGTACGTGGCGAAGTTCCTGACCAAGCACGTGGGCAAGCTGGTGAACCTGGGGGTGCTGAAGCACCACCAGTCGGCGGGGGTGACGATCGCGCTGAAGAACCTGTCGCACGGGCTGGTGAACAACGTGGCGCGGAGCCACGTGTCGAGCTCGAACAACGCGTGCGGGATGTTCATCCCGACGGTGGTGGACCTGCCGGTGATCCGGCAGAAGACGGTGCTGAACATCATCGACGGGGTGCTGGGGGCCTACCACGGGGGTCCGGCGCGGAAGACTGGGCGCTACCTGTGGGAGAACAAGACGATGTACTTCGCCACCGACCCGGTGGCGGTGGACCGGATCGGGTGGAACATCATCGACAACAAGCGGGGGCAGATGGGGATGCAGCCGCTGGCGCTGGCCTATGCGGACAACGACAGCGTGTTTGTGCGGATGCAGCCGGAGCACGTGGAGATCGCCGGGCTGCTGGGGTTGGGCGAGGGCGACGAGAAGAAGATCGACCTGAGGAAGTTCAAGCTGGCCTGATCAGCGGGGAGCGCGGACGGCGGCGTGGGAGGATTGGCCGCTGATGAACCGGATGAACGCGACTCAAAGCGGAAGGGCGTGGGCGATTGTGACGGGAGTCACAGTAGGGCAAAAGGATAAGGGGTAAGATTATCCGTTACGGGAGGCTCGGTCCACATGATTCGGTATTTTTGCGTACTGTTGCTGATGGTTTCGGCGTTCGCTCAGGCCCCGGCGGCGAAGAAGGCGGCGGCGAAGCCGGCGGCGTTGAGCGCGGCGAGCAAGGCGTGCCTGGGGTGCCATGAAGGGACGACGCCGGGGATCGTAGACCAGTGGAAGCGGAGCGTCCACTACAAGAAGGCCATCGGGTGCCTGGAGTGCCACAAGGCGGAGAAGGGCGACACGGACGGGTTTGAGCACAACGGGGCGTACATCGCGGTGATCGTCTCGCCGAAGGACTGCTCGAGCTGCCACGCCAAGGAGTACAAGGAGTTTCAGGCGAGCCATCATTCCGACGCGGGCAAGATCATGGGCAGCCTGGACAACGTGCTGGCGGAGGTGGTGGAGGGCAACATGAAGCCGAACTCGCCGGCGGCGGTGAGCGGCTGCTGGCAGTGCCACGGGTCGGAGGTGAAGGTACTGGCGGGCGGGAAGCTGGACCCGGCGACGTGGCCGAACACGGGGATCGGGCGGCTGAATCCGGACGGATCGAAGGGGTCGTGCTCGGCGTGCCACATGCGGCACAACTTCAGCCGGGCGCAGGCGCGGATGCCGGAGAACTGCGGCCGGTGCCACCTGGGACCGGATCACCCGCAGATGGAGGTGTACACGGAGTCGAAGCACGGGATCGCGTTCGCGGCCAACCGGTCGCGGTACGAGCCGCTGATGGAGAAGAAGCGCTGGGCGCCGGGGGTGGACTTCGAGCAGGGGCCGACGTGCACGACGTGCCACATGAGCGCGACCGCGGAGCTGCCGTTGACGCACGACTCGGGGGCGCGCATCTCGTGGACGCTGCGGCCGGCGGTATCGGAGAAGGTGGACGCGGCGGCGAAGGCGTCGGGCAAGACGGTGAAGGCGTGGGAGACGCGGCGCAGCGACATGAAGCAGGTATGCGGCGCGTGCCATGCGACGGGCTGGGTGGAGAACTGGTACGACCAGTTCGATAAGTCGGTGAACCTGTACAACGATAAATTCGGGCGGCCGGCGACGAAGCTGTACCAGATGCTGCGGGCGTCGGGGCTGATCAGCAACGGGGTGGACTTCGACGACAAGATCGAGTTCAGCTACTACGAGCTGTGGCACCACGAGGGGCGGCGGGCGCGGCACGGAGCGGCGATGATGGGGCCGGACTACGTGCAGTGGCACGGCAACTACGAGGTGGCGAAGCGCTTCTACAGCGAGTTTGTGCCGGAGCTGAAGGAGATCCTGGAGAAGGCCATGCACTCGGGCGACGCGGCCAAGGTGGAGGCGGCCAAGAAGGTGCAGGCGGAGTTGGACCAGGTGTTGAACTCCGAGGTGCACCGCTGGTACCTGGGCAAGATGAGCCAGGCGGACCGGGACGCGAGGAAGAAGGCGGCGGAGGAGTTCAAGCGGCGGTACGCGCAGTAGAGGATCAGCGATAGACGGCCTGCTCGAAGTCGCGGAGGAGGCCGACGGCCTGGGTGTCGA
Source organism: Candidatus Solibacter usitatus (assembly GCA_016213245.1). GTDB lineage: Bacteria > Acidobacteriota > Terriglobia > Bryobacterales > Bryobacteraceae > Paludibaculum > Paludibaculum usitatum_A. The sequence goes on from JACRBC010000051.1 coordinate 10,815, forward strand.
AGAACGGGGAGAACTGCATCAGGAGGACGGCGCAGAGGCCGCGGCTGGGATCGATCCAGAAGTAGGTATTGGCGGAGCCGGCCCAGGCGAGGCTGCCGGGGGAACGGCCGCCGGAGTGGGCGGCGGGGTTGATGAGGAAGCCGAAGCCGAAGTTGTCGCCGCAGCCGGGGTGGAAGTCGGCGGGCATGGCGAACTCGGGCATGGTGGACTGAAGGCGGCCGGCGGTGAGGGGGCCGATCTGGTTGGAAGTCATCTGGTCGATCGATTCGGGGCGCAGGATCTGCTGATGGCCGCGGCGGCCGCGGCGGAGGATCATCTGCATGAAGCGGACGTAGTCGGAGGCGGTGGAGAGCAGGCCGCCGCCGCCGCTGTAGGTCCAAGGGACATTGGGGGCGGGCAGGGGCGCGGGTTCGAGGCTGCCGTCCGGCCGGCGCTGATGGTTGACGACGACGCGCGGGTGCTTGGCGGACGGCAGGCTGAAGCCGGTGTCGATCATGCCGAGCGGCTGGAGGATGTGGGCGTCGAAGTAATCGGCGAGTGAGAGACCGCTGACGGCTTCGACAAGGCGGCCGAGCCAATCGGTGGAGATGCCGTAGAGCCACTCGGCGCCGGGCTCGAAGAGGAGGGGACACTCGAGCTCGCCTTTGCGGACGGCGCGCATGGCGCCCTGGCCGGTGAGCGCGCTGTAGCGGTGGAGCGCGGGGCTGGTGAACTCGTAGCCGAAGCCGGAGGTGTGGGTGAGGAGGTGGCGTGCGGTGACGGGGGTGCGGGCGGGCTCGAGGATGGGCGCGCCGGAGGCGGGGTGGAAGCCGCGCAGGAGCGCGAGCGAGCCCAGCGCGGGGAGGTGGTTGGCGGCGGGCTCGTCGAGGTCCAAGAGGCCGCGCTCGACCAGTTGCAAGGCCGCCACGGAGGTGACGGGCTTGGTCATGGAGAAGACGCGGAAGATGGAGTCCGTGGTGGCTTGGCCGAAGGCGTCTTCGAAGAGGACACGTTCGGAAGAGGCGGTCATGGCGACGGCGGCGGGGATGCCGCGGCGGAGGACGGAGGCGGCGATCATCGGCGGGCTCCGCGCCGGGCAAGCAGGCCGGTCATGCTCTTGCGGTAGGCCTGGAAGGCGGCGCGGCCTGGGGGGGTGAGTTGGAGGAGGGTGAGGGGGATCTTGCCGCGGAAGGTCTTCTCGACCTGCACGTAGCCGCCTTCCTCGAGTTTGGCGAGGTGGCTGGAGAGGTTGCCCTTGCTGAGGCCGGACTCGCGGAGGAGCCAGAGGAAGTCGGCCTGCTGGACGGAGTTGAGGAGGGCGACGACGACGAGGCGGGCGGGCTCGTGGATGAGGCGGTCGAGGCCGTTCATTCGGCGGCTCCGGCGGGATGGCGCTTGAGAAAGAGGGCGAGGCGGAGGGCGCCGGTGGCTGCGCAGGCGGCGCCGAGGGCGATGAAGAGGTAGTTGAGGGACTCCCACCCGAGTTGGAACGCGCCGAAGGCGAGGCCGAGGGCGAGGGAGACGCCGGCGAGGGCGAGGTAGTGGGGCGCCTTCAGGCGGACGCTGGCGACGAGGAAGGCGAGGCTGACGAGGACGCCGACGATGGGAGAGATCATCGTCTGGACTTCGTTGGCGCGCGCCCGGACGACGAGGGCGGCAAGGGCCATGGCGCAGACCACGGCGACGGCGGCGGCGGCGAGGCGGGCGGCGCGGGAGGGCGGCTTCATCTCGACGAAGCCGGTGCGGGGGTAGGTGATGCGCTGCTTCAGGCGCTTGACGGCCCAGTTGGAGGCGACGCCACTGAGGCAGAGGATGGCGGGGACGAGCATCCAATAGAAGTTATGGGCGCCTCCCTTGGGGAGGCTTTCGCCGAGGAGGAAAGCGCCGCCCCAGAGGATCCAGACGAGGCCCATCATGAGTTCGGGGAGGCCGTCGATGTTCCAGTAGCGGAGGGGGCGGGACTGGAGGTCGGAGAGGTTGGGGTATTGTTCGGTCATGTGCGGGTCCTGTTTGATGCAAACTGGTCTGTTTCGCAAACTAGTATGTTACAAGATGCGGGGCGAGTCAAGGGGAAAGGTAGGGGCAGGTTGAGGACGGGAGGGGACGGCAGGGGACAGCGGGGGACAGCGGGGGACACGCCGAATTACGGCGCCTGACGGCGCCGTAATCCGGGGTGTCCCCGATGGGCACTGTGGGGCCGGGATTCGGGGTGTGCCACTCGCGCCACTGTCAGGCGGGGAGGGCGAGGATACGGATGTTGCGGAAGGCGGCGAGGGACTCGTGGTGCTGGAAGGCGATGGGGGAGCGGCGGCGCTGGAGGCGTTCGAGCAAACGGGCGCTGTGGAGGCGTTTGACGGCGAGGGCGGCGTTGAGCGCGGGGGCGCCGAGTTCGAAGGCGAGGACGCGGCGGCCGTTGACCCAGTGTTCGACGTGCTGGTGGTGGAGGAGGAGGCGGGCGGAGTTCCACTCACCCGGTGGGAGGGCGGCGGATTCGGAGGCGGGCAGGTAGTTGTAGAGGGCGCCCGAGATGTGGGTGGGGGTAATGCCGGCGGGGGAGGAGTCGTCGACGAGCTGGAACTCGAAGCCGAGGGAGGTTTCGTGGAGGAACTCACCCTGCGCGTCGCGGAGCTTGTCGGTGGCGGAGGCCTGGATGAGGTACTTGATGCCGGAGTTGGCGCCTGGGGCGAGTTTCCAATCGAAAGACAGGTCGAAGTGTTCGTATTCGGCCTGGGTCCAGAGGTCGCACTGGCGGCGGGCGGCGGGGATGGCCTCGATGACGGCGTCGCGGATGCGCCAGCTTACCTCGGGGCCGGTGGTTTGTGTGGGGGTACGGAAATTGCGGAAGGTGGAACCGTCGAACAGGACATGTTCCGGCGGCGGGAGGGCGGCGAGGGTGAGGAGGGCCTGGCGGCGGGTCACTGAGGAGATTTTACAGGATGCGAGGGTGCGGAGCGGCGCGGGGCTTGGTAGGTTGAGTTCATGCGCTGGATACTGAGTCTTTGCATGCTGCTGGCGCCGGTTGTGGGGGCGCAGGAGCTGAAGGTGGCGACGCACACGCTGAAGAACGGCATGAAGGTGCTGGTGCACGAGGACCACGACGTGCCGAACGTGGCGCTGTACTTCTTCTACCGGATCGGGTCGCGGAACGAGCGGCCGGGGACGACGGGGATCAGCCACTACTTCGAGCACATGATGTTCAACGGGGCGAAGAAGTACGGGCCGAAGCAGTTCGACGTCCAGATGGAGAAGAACGGGGGGAGCAACAACGCCTACACGTCACGGGACGTGACGGTGTATACGGACTGGTTTCCGAAGGAGGCGCTGGAGCTGATGTTCGATATGGAATCGGACCGCATCCGCGACCTGGCGTTCGATCCGAAGATTGTGGAGAGCGAGCGCGGGGTGGTCTATTCGGAGCGGCGGACGTCGGTGGACAACAGCCCGTTCGGGGTGCTGGACGAGCAGTTGAATGCGGCGGCCTATATCGCGCATCCGTATCACTGGCCGGTGGTGGGCTGGGCGTCGGACATCGAGTCGTGGACGATGGACGATCTGAAGGCGCATTTCAAGATGGGTTACGCGCCGAACAACTGCGTGATGGTGGTGAGCGGGGACGTGGCGGAGGCGCAGGCGCTGGCGCTGGCGCGCAAGTACATCGAGCCGATACCGAGCCAGCCGCCGCCGCCGGAGGTGCGAACGAAGGAGCCGGAGCAACTGGGCGAGAGACGGGTGACGGTGCGGAGGCCGGCGCAGTTGCCGATTGTGATGGTGAGCTACCACATTCCGCGAACGACGGACCCGGAGACGCCGGCGCTGGACGTGCTGGAGACGATACTGGGGACGGGGCGGAGTTCGCGGCTGTACCGGCGGATGGTGGACAAAGACCAACTGGTGCTGAACGTGAACGCGGGCAGTTCGCCGTCGCTGGACCCAGGGCAGTTTCAGTTCACCTTCCAGGTGCGCGGGGGCAAGACGCCGGAGGAGGCGGAGAAGGCGCTGTATGAGGAACTGGCGCGGGTGGGCAAGGAAGGGGTGACAACGGAGGAGGTGAACAAGGCGCGGAACCAGATTCTGGGCAACTTCTACCGCGGGCTGAAGACGATTGCGGGGAAGGCGAACCTGCTGGGGACGTACGAGGTGTTCTTCGGGGGATGGGAGAAGGTGAATGCGGTGGCGGCGGAGCTGGACAAGGTAACGCCGGCCGATGTGCAGAAGGCTGCGGCGAAGTATTTCAAGGAGACGCGGCGGACGGTGGCGACGCTGATTCCGGAGACGGCGCAGGAGGCCTCCAAGTGAGAACGCGAACGATGGTGCTGGGCCTGCTCATGACGTGCCCGGTTTTCGGGCAGGCGAAGCTGCCGCCGTACACCAAGCAGGCGCTGGGGAACGGGGCGACGCTGATCCTGCTGCGGAAACCGGACGTGCCGTTGATCTCGGTGCGGGCGATGTTCCGGGGCGGGGCGGAGGCGGAGCCGGAGGGGCAGGCGGGGATCGCAGGGCTGACGGCGGAGCTGATCCGGCGGGGGACGGCGCAGCGGACAGCGGATCAGATCTCGCTGGAGATGGACTCGCTGGGGGCGACGGTGGGAGGAGGGAGCGACCGGCAGGCGTCGTACCTATATACCGAGTTCATGGCGCGGACGCAGGCGCCGGCGTTGCAGGTATTCGCGGACCTGCTGGTGAACGCGTCGTTTCCCGAAGGGGAGGTGAAGAAGGCGCTGGCGCAGGCGGTGGACGCGGCGAAGTCGGCGAAGGACAACCCGGGGATGGCGATCGGGCGGTATTTCAACGCGTTCTATTACGGAGCGGCGCACCCGTACGGGCGGGTGGCCGATGAAGAGACGCTGGGGCGGCTGAACCGCGAGCAGATTGTGGGTTTCCACAAGAAGATGTACGTAGGGCGGAACCTGATGCTGATCGCGGCGGGCGATTTCGATCCGGCGAAGCTGGGGCCGCAGCTTGCGGCGCTGGCGGGGCAATTGCCGGCGGGCGGGGCGTTCCAGCCGGGGAAGGTGGCGGCACCGGGGTTTGAGACGGCGCGGCTGCTGCTGGTGGACAAGCCGGACGCGACGCAGACGTATTTCCGGATCGGGATGCCGGGGATTGCGCGGACGAATCCGGACCGGGTGGCGCTGATGATCGTCAACACGCTTTTTGGCGGGCGGTTCACGTCGATGCTGAACGATGAATTGAGGGTGAACGCGGGGCTGACGTACGGAGCGAACTGCATGCTGGAGCAGGACCGGCTGACCGGCGCGATCTCGATCAACACGTACACGCGCACGGAGACGACGGAGAAGGCGATGGACATGGCGCTGGCGGTGCTGAAGCGGCTGCGCGAGAAAGGACTGGACGCGGAACAACTGGCGAGCGCGAAGGCCTACATCAAGGGAGGCTATCCGACGCAGCGGCTGGAGACGGCGGACCAACTGGCGGGGCTGATCGGCGAGCTGGAGATCTTCGACCTGAGCAAGGCGGAGGTGGACGACTTGTTCGCGAAGATCGACTCGATCACGGTGGCGCAGGCTAACGCGGTGGCGCGGAAGTACTACACGGAGGAGCGGCTGCAATTCTGCCTGGTGGGCAACGCGGGGAAGATGCAGGACGCGGTGAAGAAGTACGCGGCGAAGATGAAGGTCCACCCGGTGAAGTCGCCGGGGTTCGCGGCGCCGGCGTTCTGAGCGGGCGGCATGAGGAACGAATTCGGGTTGGACGCGAAGGAGTGGCGCACGCTGAGGGCGCTGAAGCGGCCGGGGGATGTGCAGCGGTTCCTGGACGAGGAGATCGCCTACAACATCGAGCCGGACGGGCCGACGTGCCTGTCGCCGCGGCAGGCGTTGCGGCAGACGAGGGCGCACTGCATGGAGGGGGCGATGCTGGCGGCGCTGGCGCTACGGGTGCAGGGGCATCCGCCGCTGCTGCTGGACCTGGAGTCGGTGCGGGACGACGACCATGTGCTGGCGGTGTTCCAGGTGGACGGATGTTGGGGGGCGGTGGCGAAGTCGAACTACTCCGGGCTGCGGTACCGGGAGCCGGTGTACCGGTCGTTGCGGGAACTGGTGATGAGCTACTTCGCGCACTACTACAATCTGCAAGGGGAGCACACGCTGCGGGCGTATTCAACGCGGCCGTTGGACCTGTCGCGGTTTGACCGGCAGGGCTGGATGACGAGCGAGGTGGATATCTGGTATGTGCCGGAGTACTTATGCGGGGTGGGTCACACAAAGGTGTTGAAGGCGGGGCAGGAACGGCGGCTGGGGCGGATGGACAAGCGGCTGTTCGAGGCGGGGCTGGTGGGGCGGGTGGAGCACTGAGGGTGGGGGCAGAGCTACCGGGCCGGGGGCGATTTGGCGAGGTCGTCCAGGACGAAGCGGAGAAGGGACTCCAGCAGGGCGGCGCGGGGGAACTTCGCCTGCATGTTGAGGGCGACGTTGAGGTGATCGGACCAGACGGCGCCGAGGAACTTGGACTCGGGGACGACCTGGTCCATGCGGAGGAGTTGGCCGTCGTTCTGGGGATCCCAGGCGGAGAGCATCATGTAGGTCTGGGCGGCGGACTTGGGAACGCGCTCCTTGGTGGTGATGGAGGCGAGTGAGTAGGTGGGGACGGCGGGGTGGGGGTAGGAGGAGAGGAAGCGCTGGCGGGTGTCTTTCTTGAGGCTCTTGAAGCCCTCGGCGAGGTCGCCTTTGCAGCCTGCCTTGTCGCGGACCTTGCCCATCCAGGCATCGAGTTGCATGGGGAGGGAGTCGGCGATGGGGGAGCCGCCGGAGGCGCCGGCGACGCTGATGAAGGCGGCGATGTGGTCCTTGAGGCCGGGGAAGAGGGCGAGGGCGGTCTGGAGATCGGGTGTGCCCTTGCTGTAGCCGAGGACGATGAACTTGCGCGGGTCGTCCTTCATTTTGGCGGTGATGAAGGCGGCGATCTCCCTGGCATTGGACTCGCTGGAGTTATTGGGGACGCTGAGGAGCTCGATTGTGAGTCCGTACTTTTCGGCGAGAACTTTGCGGCCGACGGCGAAGGCGGGGTTGTCGGAGACGCAGGTGTTCATGATGCCGGGGACGACCAGCAGGCGGTACTGGTTGCCGATGGCGGGGAGCTTCAAGTCCGGCTTGCCGGGCGACTGCAGCCACTGATCACAGGCGCCGAAGTCCTCGCCGTCGGGGTTGTTCTGTTTGAGGACGGAGCAGAAGTAGTCGCTGAAGGTGGAAGCGGCGTCGTTGTTGAGCGGGGCGAGGTAGACGACCATGATGCGGCCGTCGGAGAAGAACTCCTCGCCATGAGCGGTTTTGGCCTTGGTGATGGTATCACCGGGGGTGACGTAGTCGATTTTGACGACCTGGCCGCTCTGGCGGAGGCTTTCGCCGATGAACTCGCGTTCCTTGTCGGTTTCGGGGTCGATTTTATGGGTGATGCCGCCGGTGCGCTGGTCCTTATCAAAGCCGATGTCGTGGGTGCCGGCGCCGACCCAGAGGGTGAGGCCGCCGGGCTGAAAGGGGGCCTTCCAGATGCGGAAGTGATGGCGTGCCATGACGGTCCTGATGGGGTCGGACATGGCCCAGCCGTAGTCCTGGGCGCGGCCGAAGACCATGAGCTCGCTCATGGGCATGGTGAGGTAGGCCTGCTTGGAGAGGCTGCCGAGGGCGCCGCGGAGGATGGAGTCCCTGACGCTGCGATCGACGGTGACCCAGCCGACGGCGGTGAGGGCGCTTTTGACCTGCTCTTCGGTGCCGAGGATGAGGAAGTTGACGCGGTCGCCGGGGTTCGCGTCCTTGTCGACGACGCGGCGGGGAATCTGAAAGAGCTCCTTTTCCGTGATGGGTGGCAGAGTGCCGGTGAAGGTATTGGCGGCGTCGGCGGCGGTTCCGGCGAGGGTGATGGTGACTTTGAAGCCGCCCTCGGCGGTGGAGCCGGCGGGGTGGTTGAGGCCGAGGAAGAGGCGGCCGGCGACCAGCGCGCGGCTCTCGCGTTTGGCCCCGATGAGGAAGGGGCGGGCGGCCGGGCCGTCGCCGACGCGGCCGAGGAGGGCTCCGCGGCCGAGGTCGTTGAGGGGCAGGACGCGCAGGAGGTCCTTCCAGCTTCGGGGGATGCCCTCAGGGCCGGCGGGCTGGGCGGCGTCGACGTATTTCAGAGAGCCCTGGGCCTCAAAGCGGAGCAGGTCGCCGGCTTTGACGTCGATGCCGGTGTCGAGCCAGGCGGAGTTGCCGGGGAGGTCGATTTGCTGGGATTGGCCGAGAAGCGAGGCGGCGGCGAAGAGGGAAAGACAGAGTCGCAGCATAGGTGCTCCAGGGGCAGTCAAGCGTCAGAGAGCGAGCCGAGGTTGACGCCGTGTTGTTTGAGTTCCAGGAGGAAGCGGCGGCGATCGGGGTGCCTGGGGGAGTGGACGATGGTGACCGTGCCGGTCCTGGCGGCGACGACGAGGCATTCGGCGCCGAGGCCGAGCCGCGCGCCGAGGCCGCCGAATTCCTGGACGGTGGTGATGCGGCCGACCTCGTGCCAGGAGATATGCGAGGAGAGGAGGCCGAGGAAGCGGCGGGTACGGATACCGTGCTGGTCGGTGATGATCTCAGCGGGCCAGGTCCAGACGAGGAGGAGGACGACGACAGAGAGCAGAACCGTGTCGAGGAGCCACATCCAGTGCTTCTCCGGGCTGGTGATGGCGAGGATGGCAAGCAGAAGGCAGATGAAGAGGCCGACGGTGGCCATGATCTTGGTGGTCAGGCTCCCTGGGAAGTGCACCGCCTCCGGATTCCTGCGGTCACGATAGGATGCCACGCCCCTATTGTGGCAGAGCGGGAGGCTGGCTGACGCGCGCGGGCGGCGTGGGGGGATGGCCGCTGATGAAAGCTGATGGACGCGGATCAAAACGGGGGGGCTTGGAGAGATGACGTGCCGGGCGGCGCGTTACTCGGCCAAGACGCCGTGGTGGCGGGCCATCCAATAGGGGAGGACGTAGTCGATGCCGGCGCTTTCGATGTGGCCGTAGAGGCCGCCGTAGAGCTGGAAGGGGCTGCGCTGCCAGAGGAAGTCGGTCGGGGTGCGTTCGGCGACGGGGATGACGAGCCAGGCGCGGTTGTCATCGCCCTCGGCGGCGGCGTAGAGAGGGCGGAGGTCCTTCCAGAAGTCGCGCGAGGAGCGCTGGAGCCAGGCGGCGAGGTTGTCGCGGACGCGCTGGTCGCGCGCAGGGTGGTTGCCGTTGACGGCGGTATCGATCATGTCGAAGAAGGCGTTCTGGTGGTCTTCGGTGGCATGGCGAACGACGTCGAAGGCGTTGACATAGCCGCGGCGGATCCAGGAATTGTCGCCGCTGGTGAGGAGGTTATAGAGGTTGATGTGGGCGACGTTGAACTTGAAGTACGAGCCGTGAGGATCGCGGGACTCGACGAAGATGGGGATGACGACGGTATGGGCGGAGGAGTTGGCGAGGGCCTTGTAGGTGTTCTCGAAGCGCTTGGGGTTGAGGCGGCGGCCGAGTTTGAGGAGGCTGAGTTGCTGATCGGGGCGTCCGAGAAAGGTGGTGGTGATTTCGCCTTCGGGCATGCGGACGAGCCAGTGGTCTTCCAGCAGGCGGTTGAGCATGCGGGTGGCGAGCATGGAGACCCAGTCGTGGACCAACTGGTCGTCGACGAGGTTCCAGGCGGCGGTGAGGCCGAAGAAGACGCCGGAATACTGGTCGCGGGAGGTGTTGCCGATCCAGAGGTAGCCCTGGCCGTCGACGCTGCCGGCGCGAACGCCGTGGGGGCTCTCCTCGCTGACGATGCCGGGGGCCCAGGGGGAGTCAATGGGCACGGCGCAGCGGGCCAGGACGTCGGTGCCGGTGACGTCGACCAGTTTGCGGATGCCGTTGAGGGCCTCCATGATATTCGCCTTGGCCTCGGGGGAGCGGGTGACAGACCAGCGGTAGCTTTCGGCGGCGAGGTAGTGGCCGGTCCAGATGGCGGAGTCGCCGCAGCGGGTATAGCCGGTGATTTCGCCGCTATCGGCGGAGGCGAAGACGGGGTCCATCACCGTGGAATAGGGCATGTGGCGGGCGCGGATGCGGTCGTGAATGGCGAGGGCGTCGGGTTCGGCGCCTTGGAGCGCAGCGGCGGCCAGCACCACCAGAGCCAGTCGTTTCATTGAAAAGGTTTCCCCTACAGTGACAATACGCATGGCGACCATTTGATGTTCCCGGGCGCGCCGCCCACGGATTGACATGCGGGGAGAGACTGCCTAGCCTGGAGGGGATTTGGAGGCAGAGAAGATGTTCTGGCTGATCAAGACGGCGATCGTTGGGCTGATTGTGGGCGCGCTGGCCAAGTGGGTGATGCCGGGGAAGGACCCGGGCGGGTTCTGGCTCACCATGGGGCTGGGCATTGCGGGCGCATTCGTGGGGACGATGATCGGGCGCTTTACCGGGCTGTACGAGCAAGGCGAGGCGGCGGGGTGGATCATGTCGACGATAGGGGCGGTGCTGCTGCTGTGGGGCTACCGCAAGTTCGGTTCGGGCAAGACGCAGGGGTAGGCGATTTGTGAGATGCGGCTGCGGCACCCGGGATGGGGCTGGCGGCAGGTAGAGCCCGGCGGGTCCGAAACTCATGCATTCCCTGCGGGTTTAAGATGAAAGAGCCTGAAACGGGGAATGATCATGCGAGCTTCAACGCTTCTTTCACTATTCATTTGCGGCGCTGGGCTGGCGCAGACGCCGGCGGTGGAATACCAGGGCGCGGGGTACACGACACACGGCGAGTGGACGGCGGAGGCGGCGGTGACGCCGCACTGGTGGGCGCCGGGCGAGCCGGCGATCGTCCGCGGCCGGCTGCTGCTGAAGCAGTCGCATCTGAACTCACTGCAGGCGGCAGGGATCAAAGTGAGCGGCATCCTGGTTCTGGCGACCGCCGAGCGGACGTTCGACGCCGAAGGGAGGATGCGGCAGGCGGCGGCAGAGAAGATGAGCACGGTGCTGACGGTGACCGGGCTGCCGATCGAGGGCGGGGTGCAGGGGGCGGCGACGAAGCGCTTTGGCTACGGCTTCAATACGCCCTTCGACCAGATGGCGACGATCCCGTTGAACACGCTGCAGATTGTGGACGGGACGCTGGCCGTACCATTTGAGCTGCGCCAATCACTGCCGCAGAACCTGCCTCCGGGCATCTACCGGGTGCGGCTGGACTACGGGGTGACGACAGGCAAGGCCAGCTACAATCTGAACGCCGAGGCGTTCGCAAGGCGGTCGTTTCCACGGGGGCGGATCTGCGAGTCGCACCACTATTCGCCGGTGATCCGGGCAAACGGCTTTCACGCCAGCGGGCGCTGGGTGGACGGGATCGAGATCACGCCGAGGGTGCCCTGGGTCCTGCTGAACAGCTACAACTCGAACGGCTACCGGGGGGTGGTGGCGGAGGAGGACAAGGGCTGGTTCGCGCTGGCGTCGCGCAACCTGATCCAGGACGACGTCATCCTGCCGCTGTTTGACGGAAACAGCCGGCCGATCGGATACAACCTGGAGCCGCAGTCTCCGCTGGACTCGGTGGACGCGCGGCTCCACATCGCATGGGACGGCACGCGCGGCGAGCTGACGGTGGAGGTGACGGACCCGGAGGGCGTGGTGACGAAGCTGGGGACGATGCCGTTCGCCGGGCTGAACGGTACGTGGCCGACGACGAAGAAGAGCGCGGTGACAGCGTGGAAGCCGGCCAAGTATGGGCGATATACGGTCAAGGCCACGGGGCGGTACTACGACGTGGACGGGAACAGCTATGAGGGCGGCGGGACGTACCGGTTCTGGATCGCGAAGAGGATGACGCTGGCAACGGCGACCTTCCAGGGCATGGCCTACCCGGTGGGGAACCGCTATGGAAGGGACATCGGTTTCTCGCCGGCTTTTCCGGCGGAGGTGGAGGTGGAGGCGACGCTGTATGTGAACTCCGACCCCGGCGACAAGAGGGTGGTGCGGTACAGCGGGAAGGCGTCGCCAGCGGGGTTGTTCGGATCGGCGCAGGGGATGAAGCCGCTGGCGTTCGACGCTCCGGGAGAGTATGTCGCCCAGGTTCTGGCGCAGCACCTGGATGAGAACGGCCACCTGTGGGTGTGCAGCATGCGGCACGCGGGGATCGTCTATCCCCTGAACTCGCCGATTGTGGCGCGAGGCAAGAAGCTGAGCCTGCCGGGCGGGAAGATCGCCGACCGCGGGGAGACGCTGTCTGAAGGCTATGTGGACGAGCAGGGGGTGAACCACCTGGCGCACATCAACTATCCGTACAACCAGAGCGACGTGCTGCTGATCGCCAGCGAGGGCCAGGGGGCGAACAAGATCGAGCCGGTGCTGATCTACGAGTGGAGAGACAACCCGCAGCCCTATGACGCGGCCTTGCAGGGGATCGGGAACACGAACCTGAAACTGGTGACATCGAACGGATACGCGCCGCACCTGTTTCCGGAATACATCACGGAACGCGGCTACTATTACGGCGCGGCGCCGCGGCCGGGCTTCATGTCGCGCTTCATCGTGGGAGAGCACGGGGTTCGGGCGCCGTACTGGCCGACGAGTCCGAACAGCTTTGGGGGGCAGATCAACGCCTCCAACAACGGCGACATGCCGGGGGACATCTACCGGCTGATCGGGGGTGTGGCGCTGTTCCAGCCGGGCAAGCCGGTCGCGTACGCGGGGTACCTGGCGAGCGCGTTCATCCTGCCGCGTGGGGAGAATAACAACCGTGTGATCGCGCCCGGCGCCGAGGACGTGCCGGGCCCGTATCACACACGGGCGCGGGTATTTCTGGTGGGCACGCGGCCAGGGCTTACCTACGAGACCGGGACATCGTTCGCGCCGGCGCTGCAGATCGACCCGGTGCTGCCAGTGAAGGTGAAATATACGCTGCGCGCGCCGGACGGGAAGGAGACGGTGTGGGAGGGCACTGGGGACGGCTCGGGGGGATTTGCCGGAGCGACGCGGGTGACACTGGAGCAGCCGGGGCTGTACCGCTTCAAGCTGGAGGGCGAGTGGGAGGGACACCAGGCGGTGATGCCCGGGTTGCCGCCGGAGGGCGGGGAGCTCTACGTGATTGAGAAGGACCGCCCGGCGGCAGCGCCGCAACTGAAACTGGAGTTGCCTGAGGAGTCCTACATGGACCCGGTGACCGGCACGCGGATCAAAGGCCGGAGCACGGCGAAGGAGGTTTACGTGGCGGCGGTGATCCCCGGGGCGGTGCTGGACCAGGCGGCGCTGCCGGTGAAGGACGGCGCGTTTGAGTACGTTTTGAACCCGAAGGTCTTCGAGCAGAAGACGCAGACCTACGACACGGCGCACCGCGTGACGGGCAAGCCGGAGGTATTCGACGTGATCCACCTGACCTTCTTTTCGAAGGAGGAGGGGCCGGGGGGCATAGGGCACTCGTTCCAGCGGGTGATCATTCGCGGGACGAAGATGCTGTGCGTGAAGTAGGGGAAGGCGCGGCCCAGGCGATGGCGTTGCGTACCAGGCGGCGGTAGGTCTCGGAACCGTAGGCGCCGGCGCCGTGGCCGAGTTGAATGGCGACGACGCGCGACTTGGGCCAGGGGCCTATCCAGGCGACTACCTTGTCGTTTTCGGCACTGGTCGTTTCGAGGAGAGGCGTCGAGCGCGGCGAAAGCCACATGCCCTTGTAGCCTTCGTCGTCGACTGTGAATGCATCGACGCCGTCGAGCACCGGGTGACGGGCCCCAGGCTTGACGCTCAACCGCACGGGCGCTTTGGCGGTGCTGCCGGGCGCGGCGCCTTCGGGACCCATGAGGAAGCGGCCGCCGACTACCTCTTCGTACCACCACTTCCACTGCCAGTTGTCGGCCAGGGCGTGGTGGAGGACGACGAGGCCGCCGCCGGCTTCGAGGAAGTCCTGGAGGTTCTTCTTCTGGACATCGGTGGCGAGGTCGTGGAGGTCGTAGAGGACGAGGACGTCGACCCGGCCGCGCAGGTCGCTGCGGTAGGCGGAGGGGTGGGGGTTGACGCTGACGGCGAGGTTGTCCTGGCCTTCGAAGAGGCTGTAGAAGGCGAGATCGTGGGAGTGGCCGCCGGTGATGATCTGGACGCGCAGTTTGCCGGCGGCCAGCAGCGGGAGGCAGGCGGCAAGGATGAGCAGGAGTGAGCGAATCATGATGTCTCGGTTCTATCCAACCACGAGGGGATGCTCGGGTGTGGCGCGGGCCAGGGATGTGAGCTTCACGGTGCGAGAGGGGAGCGCTACTTCGCGGACCTCGAGCCAGCCGGCCTCGACGGTGAGGGTGAGTTTCTCGCCGAGTTCGAATGAGCCCCAGCCTGTTGCCGTGGACCAGAAGCAGCGGAAGGGGGAGACGCGGCGCCGGGGTTTGACGGCGAGGCGGCGGGAGGGGGCGTGGTAGTCGAAGCCGCTGAGGGCGAGGACGGGGCTCCAGGCGGCCATGGCGCGGGCGTAGTGGTGGCCGCATTCGGCCTCGTTCCAGGGGTTGCGGCGCTGGCCGTCGTAGCGGCGGCGGACGCTCTCGATGCATTCGAGGCCCTGCGCGATCATGCCGGCGTAGAGCATGTGCGAGGCGACGGACCACTCCAGGCCGGTGAAGAGCTCGGCGTAGTAGGGGAAGGGGATGCGGGGGCGCGCGCCCTTGCCGTAGTCGCAGACCAGCAGGGCGGCTTCGTCGTTGAGGGCGAAGATGCGCTGGACGGACTCATGCTCCATCAGGCTGCGCTTGTAGTTGTAGCGATAGATGGATTCCAGGGTCTTCTTCATTTTGGCGGGGTCGAGCAGGGGACCGAGGCCGCAGACCTCGGCCTGATACTGGCCGATGAGCTGGTCGACGAGACAGCCGTCGCCGACCTGGTACTCGGGATTTTCGGTGTTGTCGGAGCCCATGTCGGAGGTGAGGTTTTTGGCGATCTGGTCCTTCTTGAGGCCGCGGACCTTCTGGATGTAGAACTCGCCGTTGAAGAGGTTGGAGTCGATCCACTTGGAGCCGCGCTCGAAGATGCGGCGGCATTCGGTGGCGAAGGCGCCGTCGGCTTGCGCCTTGGCCATCTCCTCGCAGGCGCGGAGGGCGCCGAGGTAATAGACCCCGCACATGGGGTTGGGGCCGTAGAACTCGACGTCATAGGTATTGTGCTGGGCGCCTTCGGGCACGCCGTCGCGGTCGGCGTCCCAGCCGCCGGGGATCCAGGAAAACTCCATGGCCCGCTTGACGCCGGGCCAGATGCGTTTCAACCAGTCATTGTCGCCGGAGAGTTTCCAGTCGAGGTAGGCCTTCATGATCTGGCCCATCTGGCCGTCGGTGGCGGCGATGCCGGAGCGGCTGTGGCCCTTGGGGAGGCGCTCGCGGAAGTGGATGGCGCCGCGCTCGTCGAGCATGTTGGTGAAGGAGGCGTTGCGCAGGCTGACGGCGAGCGAGGGGAAGAGGAAGGCGGTGGAGGTTTCGTAGTTCCAGACGTGGGTGCAGTTGCCGTAGCAGCAGCCGGAGCGGTCGTTGGCGCCTTCAAAGCCGTGGAACTCGCCGTCGGCGGTGCGGAAGCAGACCTGGGTGACGAGGGTGGAGAGGTTGCTCATGGCGCCATCCTTGACGGCGCCGGGGAGGCTGGATTCGCGCATGGCGCGGACGAAGGCGCGGGTCTTCTGTTCGAGCGGCGCGAGGTCGCGGGCGAGGGTCTCAGCCGCGGCCCAGGAGGTAGGGAAGCGGGTGCAGTAGTGGTTGCCGATGGGGGCATTTTCGGCGCCGGGCTGGGGGCTCCAGCCGCAGCGGGCGGGGGTGCGGTTGGCGAAGCGCCAGGCGAGGACGAAGGTGAATTCGGCCTGGCCGCCGGCGGGGATCTCCTTGCGGATGCAGACGGCGCCGACGGGGCCGCGGGGGTCGGGCTCGGCACCGAGGCGGCCGTGGGCGGAAAACTCGTCCCAGAAGAGCATGGGGCTGTTCCACCAGCGGCCCTGGGGCCAGCCGCGCCAGATGGTGACGTCGCCGGAGTCGAGGGCGGCCAGAGTGAAGTCGCCCTGGACGGCGTGGTCGGCCGGCAGGCCGGCGTTGGTCATCAGCAGGCCGTGGAGGGCGCCGGAATCGCGCCGCTCGGCGGCGCGCTTATCGGCGGGAGGACGAGCGGCGCCTTCGCTGCGAAAGACGTTGACCGGGTTGTCGATGGAGTAGCAGATGGCGACCTGGGCGGGCGCGGGATTGGGGTTGGTGACACGGTAGCGCAGGACGGCGACGGGCAAGCCGGAGGAGTCGGCATCGAGGGGAAAGAAAGGAGTGAAGGCCTCGAGGGAGAGTTTGACGGGCAGGCGGCGGTCGCGGAAGTCGATTTGGGCGATGGGGAAGGCGCCGGTGAAGACGGCGGAATCGAGGCGGGGCAGACCGGGGGCGTTGTTGGAGCCGAGGCCGTTCTGGCCTTCGTATGGCGGCAGGTAGCGCGCCTCGGCGACGCGCGCGACCGGTTTCCTGCCCGGAACCTGCGCCCAGATGGAGCAGATGGAGTAAGCGGGCGCGTTGCCCTTGTCGGGCCGGTTGTAGATCTCCCAGTCGCGCAACTGGCCGCGGCCGCCGAGGGAGATGGAGCCGGCGGCGATGCCGCCGAGGGGGAAGGCGATCTGCTGCAATTGGGCAGCGCTGAACTTGCGGGGCCAGGAGACGGCGGGCTGGCGCGGGGGTGCGGGCGCGGCTTCGGAGGCCGCCTGGGGCGGTGGCGCGGCGGTTTGTCCGGCGGCGATGGCCGGGGCGGCGCCGGCAGTCTTCAGGAAAGATCGGCGATCGGTGCGCATGGGGGTCAAGATATCGCAAATGGAGGTCGCTTGACAGGGGGAGAATAAACAGCGAATATAAAACCATGTTCTCCGGCATCGCCCGGCTGGCCCGCGAGGGCGGCCGGCTGGAGCAGAAAGCGCGCGTGGAGTATCTGGAGCTCCCCGCGCGCAGGCTGCTGAACCGCTGCGCGGGCGAGAAGATGCCGTTTGAGTGGACGATCAATCCGTATCGAGGCTGCGAGTACGGCTGCAAGTACTGCTATGCGCGGTACACACACGAGTTCATGGAGTACCGGGAGAGTCTGGATTTCGAGCGGAAGATCTTCGCCAAGCGGTTCGACGGCGCGGCTTTTGCGAAGGAGTTGCGGGCCGTGAAGCCGGGGCAGTGGATTGCGATTGGGACGGCGACGGATCCGTATCAACCGGCGGAGCGGCGGTATGGGGTGACGCGGGGGGTGCTGGAGGTGTTCAGGCGGCGGGGCGGGTTCAGGCTGGCGATCACGACGAAGTCGGACCTGATTGCGAGAGACGCCGAGCTGCTGAGGGAGGTGGCGGCGGGCAACCAGGTGCGGGTGAGCGTCACGGTGACGACGACGGACGCGAGGCTGGCGCGGCTGCTGGAGCCGCTGGCGCCGCGGCCGGAGCTGCGGCTGGGGGCGTTGCGGACGCTAGCGGAGGGCGGGATCGAGACGGGAGTGCTGATGAGTCCGGTGATGCCGGGGATCAACGATGCGCCGGGGCAACTGGAGGGAGTGGCCGCGGCGGCGGCGCAAGCAGGGGCGCGGCACTTTGGAGCGCAGCCGGTGTTTCTGAGGGAGTGCGCGCTGGCGGTGTTTCTGCCGTTCCTGGCGAGCGAGTTTTCGCGGCTGGCGGAAAGCTACCGGCGGCAGTTCCGGCGGGGCGCCTACCCGCGGGGCGAGTTTGAGGCGAGGCTGAGGCGGCAGGTGGAGGAGCTGAAGGGGCGGTACGGGTGGGGGAGCGGTGGGGATGCCGCGGGGCCGGGATGGGGGCAACTGGGGCTGTTTGACGGCGGGCTAGAACGGCTCGGGATCGGCGGGCCGGGCCGGGGGCGCGAGGACGGTTGATCTGAGGTGAGGATCGAGGACGGGGGTATGGGCGGGGCGGGTACGGACCTCGCGGCCGGTGATGCGGTTCCAGAGCCACTTGGCGCCGAGGCCGGCCTGGTAGAGGGGGTTGTTGAAGGTGAAGTCGTTGCCGACGGTGAGGAACAACCGGCGGCCGAAGCGCTGGCCCCTGCCGCCGCTGACGCGGAGGTCGACACCGGGAAGCGGGGAGCGGAGGGCGGCGCGGCAAGGGTTCAGCTCGAGCACGGCGACAGCGCCATCGGTGAAGATCTTCTGGCCGGTGGCGACGCGGGTCTCGGCGGGAACCCAAGGCCGCTCGATGAGTTCGGCGGCGTCGACGCAGCCGGTGTAGACGAGGTCGTTGACGATTTTGGCGCGCTCGTTGTCGATGTTGCGATCGATGACGTGGATGAGGCGGGTATTGCCGAAAGACCAGGTGACGGCGATGTCCTGTGTGGAGGCGGCGGCCAGGACAGGACGGCCGTTCCAGGAATCGGACTGATCATAGACGCGCAGGTGGTGGCGCTGGGCGTAGCTGTTCAGGGTCTTGGAGAGCTGGAGCCGGGCCGGCCTTTCATCCAGGGTCATGGCGCTCATGGGAGCGGCGGGATAGGCGCGAGCCTCGGCGAGAGAACGGAAGCTCATCCATCCGGTCTTTTTGCCGAGACGGTCGGCGTGCACCCAACCGGCGGCGTCGAAGGCGCGCTCGATCCATTCGGGATCGCCGAGGAAGACGACGTTCACGTAGTCGGCGGGCTTGCGCGAATCCTGAGTGAAGGATCTGTAGGTCATGCGGCGGATCAGGTCGAGGAGGCGGGCCTGACCGGCTGAAGTGGAGGCGAGGCGCGGCAGGGGTGTGGACCAGGTGGTGTCGAGTTCAAGGGGCTGCTCGAGCGAGAGCGCCAGTTCGGCGCCGGCGGGGAAGTAGATTTCGGACTCGGGAAAGCGCAGCACGGCGGCGGTGCTGCCGGCCAGGACGAGTTGGATCAGGGGATCCCAGACGAAGAGGTTTCGCGTGATGCCGGCCAAGCGGTGGCCGAAGGGGGCGGTGGCGCGGATGCCGAGGATCCTGCCGGACTGATCCACCGACTCGCGGCTATTGTCGATTGAGGAGACGCGGGTGCTGACGGTGTGGGTGGTTCCGTCGGGCAACTCGATCAGATCGAACTGGAGGGTGATGGACGCACGAAGGTTTTTCAGGCCCCAGCCGATGGCCTTCACATTTTCGATGTGGCCGCGCAGGACGGAGCCCTGCGGGAGGAAGGTGAAGCCGTCGCGTCGAACGGGCGCGATGAGGTCAGCGAGGATTTCAGAACCGGCCTTGGAGGAGTAGGAGGAGAGCGGCTGACGCACACGGACTTCCAGCCTGGCGCCGGCCTCGATGGTGGCGGCGGGGAGCGCCTGGGCGGCCCAGACGGCAAGAAACAAGATTGCCCAGATACGTTTCACGCGAAAAGGCGACGGCAATTTTTCAGTGTAGCTGAAAGCGGCGCAATTCCGGATGATACAATGCGCTGCGAAAGAGGCTGCCCGCGGGAGGGCCTGAGAAGGGAGCCGGAATGCGAACGCTTTCGATTGTGCTGATGGGGCTGGCGGCGGCCGGGTACACGCAGGCGCAGGAGAGCGCGGCGGCGAGGGCGCCGCAGAAGCTGAGGTGCGAGTCGCTGGTGGAGCCGATGGCGGTGGATGCCGTGCCGCCGCGATTGTCGTGGATGCCGGTTGGCGAGGCGCGAGGGGCGGTTCAAACGGCGTACCAGATTCAGGTCTCGAAGGAGGCCGCCGTGGCGCCGGGCGAGGTATGGGACAGCGGGAGGGTGCAGAGCGCGCAGTCGGTCCACGTGCCGTACGGAGGGCCGGGGCTGGAGAGCGGGCAGACCTACTACTGGCGGGTGCGGTACTGGGATGACAGAGGCGCGCAGAGCGGATGGAGCCGGCCGGCGCGGATCGGCGTGGGCCTGTTGAATCGCGCGGACTGGAAGGGCAAGTTCATTGGCGGCGGGAATGCGTTGCGCAAGGAGTTCAGCGTGGCGGGCCGGGTGGTGGAAGCGAAGGCGTTCATCGCCGGGGTGGGTTACTACGAGTTACGGATCAACGGGGTGAAGATCGGCGACCACGTGCTGGACCCGGCCTACACGCCGTTTGCGAAGCGGATTTTCTACGAGGCCTACGACGTGACGCAATCCGTGAGGCAGGGGGACAACGCGGTGGGGGTGATGCTGGGCGAGGGCTGGTTTGGGAACCGCCTGGCGCTGGTGCAGATCAACGTGGAGCTGGAGGGCGGCCGGAAGGTGGAGTTTCACAGCGACGAGAGCTGGCAGGCGGGCCAGAGCCCGATTCTGGAGGACAGCGTCTATCACGGCGAGCGTTATGACGCGCGGCTGGAGCAGGAGGGCTGGGACCGGCCGAAGTTCGAGGCGGCGGGCTGGAAGGAGGCAGTGGCAGGCGAGCAGCCGAAGGCGGAGTTATCGGCGCAGATGATGCCGCCGGTGCGGGTGGTGGGCGACATCACGCCGCCGGCGCCGGCGAGCCCGAAGCAGGGTGTGTGGGTGTACGACATGGGGCAGAACTTCTCCGGATGGGTGAAGTTGAAGGTGCGCGGGCCGCGGGGGACGACGGTGCGGATGCGGCACGCCGAGTTGCTGTACGACACGGGGATGGTGAACGTGGAGAACCTGCGGAGCGCGCGGGCGACGGACTACTACACGCTGCGCGGCGACGGGGAGGAGACGTGGGAGCCGCGCTTCACCTACCACGGATTCCGCTACGTGGAGCTAACCGGTTATCCGGGGGCGCCGCCGATGGACGCGGTGACGGGACGCGTGGTGCACAGCGACGTGAAGCCGGCGGGAGGATTCGCGGCGTCGAAGCCCGTGTTGAACCGGATCCAGCGGCTGGTCGAGTGGGGGATTACGTCGAACCTGCACAGCATCCCAACCGACTGCAACCAGAGGGACGAGCGGATGGGCTGGATGGCGGACGCGCACCTGTCGGCCGAGGCGGCGATGATGAACTTCGACATGGAGGCCTTCTACCGCATGTGGCTGCGCTCGATGCGCGACGATCAGGCCGAGGACGGCAGCGTGCCGGACACGGTGCCGCGGAGCCGCTACGCGCAGGGGCCGGCCGACCCGGCGTGGGGCAGCGCCTATCCGCTGATCCTGTGGTACTCGTGGGAGCAATACGGGGACCGGGGTTTGCTGGCGCAGCACTTCGAGGGGATCAGGAGGTGGAGCGACTTCCTGTGGAGCCGCAGCGAGGGCGGCATTCTGAACTTCGTGAAGTTCGGCGACTGGGTGCCGCTGGAGAAGACGCCGGGGAACCTGGTGTCAACGGCGTACTCGTACTGGTCGGCGGACATTGTGGCGAAGGTGGCGGCGGTGTTGGGGAAGAGCGCGGAGGAGCAGGCGTACCGCCAGCGGGCCGAGCAGGTCAAGCAGGCGTTTCACGGGAGGTTCTTCAACGCGGAGCTGGGCGTGTACGGCAACGGGTCGCAGACGTCGAACGTGCTGGCTCTCTACCTGGATCTTGTGCCGCCCAACGAGCGGGGCAGGGTGCGCGGGAATCTGAACCACGACCTGATCTACAAGTGGAACTCGCACCTGTCGACGGGCATTCATGGCACCAAGTACCTGCTGCCGTACCTGACACGCACGGGGGCGGCGGACCTGGCCTACGACATTGCGACGAGAACGGACTATCCGAGCTGGGGCTACATGCTGGAGAACGGGGCGACGACGGTGTGGGAGCTGTGGCAGAAGCGCGAGGGCCCGTCGATGAACTCGCACAATCACCCGGCGCTGACATCGATCGGCGGCTGGTTCATGACGGAGCTGGCGGGCATTTCGATGCAGACGGGAGGGGCAGGCTACGAGAAGGTGCTGATCCGCCCGCAGGTGGTGCGCGACCTGCAATGGGCCAGCGGCAGCATGGAGACCGTGCGCGGGGCGGTGGCCAGCGCGTGGACGCGGAGCGACGAGGGGCTGAAGCTGGAGGTGACGATTCCGTTCGGATCGAGCGCCGAGATCCAGATTCCGAAGCTGCAGAAGCGGGGGGCGGCGTTGAGCGAGGGCGGCACGCTGCTGATGCAGAACAGGGCTCCGAAGGGGAGTACAGCCGGGGTGAACGGAGTGCGGGAGACGGACTCGTCGTTCGTGGTGCAGGCGGGCGGGGGCAGGTACAGCTTCGAGATGAAGGGGTGGTAGATGAAGAGGCGCGAGTTTCTAGGAGCGGCAGGGTGG
This sequence comes from Candidatus Solibacter usitatus, assembly GCA_016213245.1. Taxonomy (GTDB): domain Bacteria; phylum Acidobacteriota; class Terriglobia; order Bryobacterales; family Bryobacteraceae; genus Paludibaculum; species Paludibaculum usitatum_A. The sequence continues at coordinate 32,823 of JACRBC010000051.1, forward strand.
CTGGTTGCGCCCGCGGATGGAGCGGGCGCGGCGTGGTACAGCCGGATGCGGCGGCTGGGGCAGTTGAACATCAACGAAGCGGACGCCTCGACGCTGGACGTGGGCCGGTGGATCGACTACTGGTCGCGCATGAAGGTGGACGGGCTGATCGTGAGCTGCGCCGGGATCATGGCGTTCTACCCGACGGAGGCGCCGCTGCACCGGCGCTCCCGGTTCCTGGGCGGGCGGGACCTGTTCGGCGAGTATGCGGCGGCGGCGAAGAAGGCCGGCATTCGCGTGATCGCGCGGCTGGATCCCTCGTACGCCTTTGCGGAGGTGATGCAGGCGCGGCCGGAGTGGTTCGCCAGGAACGCATCCGGGCGTCCGCTCGAGCACAACGAAGCGGCGGGGTTGTTTCGCACGTGCGAATTCGGGGCGTACTACGACCAGCACATGACGGCGATCATTCGCGAAGTGTGCGACAGGTACGATCCGGACGCGTTTTACACCAACGCCTGGCCCTCGACGGGGCTGGGCTCGATCTGCCACTGCGAGCGCTGCCGGGGGCTTTTGGGGACACTGCCGCAGAAGGACGACCGGTCCGACCCGGCGTTTCGCCGCTGGACGGAGCGGCGGATGGAGCGCGTACTGGAGGTGTGGAAGCTGTGGGACACGACGGCGAGCCGCGGGCGGGCGGATCGCGTCTACGTGGGCAACCTGGGCGGCAGCATCCGGGCGGAGGCCGACGTGCGGCGCATCGCGGGCGTGGCGCGGTGGATGAACGCCGACCACCAGGACCGCTCGGGCAACGTGCCGATGTGGGACTGCGCGCAGCAGGGGCGCATCGGTTACGCGGTGATGCGCGGGCGGCCGGTGACGAACGTGACCAGCGGTTACAACATGAGCGACGCCATCTGGCGGCACACGTCCAAGCCGCCGCTGGAGATGCGCATGTGGCTGAAGCAGAGCGCGGCCAGCGGCATGGTCCCGTGGCTGACGTGGCTGGGCGGCGAACCGCAGGATACGCGCTGGATGGAGACGGGGTTGCAGGTGTTTCCCTGGCTGAAGGAAAACGAGCGGCATTTCTTCAACAAGCGCTCGCTGTCGCGGGTGGGGCTGGTGTGGCCGCAGCGCACGCAGGTGTGGCACCCGGCGCTGAACCGCAACACGGACGCGCTGCAAGGATTCTACTTCGCGCTGCTGGAGAACCGGATTCCGTTCGATTTGATCCACGACGGCGATCTCACGGCGGAGAGGCTGGGCGGCTACGAGTGCGTCGTGCTGCCGAACGCGGCGCTGCTGTCGGACGCCGAATGCGCGGCGGTGCGAGGATTCGCGGCCCAGGGCGGGGGCGTGGTGGCGACATTCGAGACGTCGCTGTACGACGAGAACGGGAAGCGGCGGGCGGAATTCGGGCTGGCGGGGACGTTCGGGGCGTCGTTTGCGGGCTCGATCGAAGGCCCGCTGCGCAACTCGTACTTCCGGGTGGAGCGGGCGCACGCGGTGCTGGAGGGGTTCGGCGCGACGAAGTACCTGCCGGGCGGGCAGAACCGCGTCGTGGTGGCGGAGGACGCGGGCGCGCCGCTGGTGCGCATCCCGCCGTATCCGGCGTTTCCGCCGGAGATGGTGTATCGAGCCAGTGAGAAGCCGGCGGGGCCGGAGATGATCGTGAGGGAGGGGGTCGGGCGGAGCGTGTACTTCCCGTCGGACGTGGACCGGACGCTGTGGCGCAGTTGGAATCCGGACCTGTCGCGGCTGCTGGCCAACGCCGTGCGCTGGGCCGCGCGGGGGCGACTGGCCGCGCGGGTGGAGGGGCCGGGGCTGGCCGACATCTTCTACTGGGAGACGGAGGCGGGGCTGGCGCTGCACATGCTGAACTACACCAACCCGGCGCTGATGCGGGGGCCGGCGCGGGAGGCCTTTCCGCTGGGGGCGCAGCGGGTGAGCCTCACGTTGCCGCAGGGCTTCAAGCCGCGAACGGTGGTGACGCTGGAGACAAGAGCAAGGCTGGCCTTTCGCGTCTCTGAGGGTAGGATTGAGTTCACGCTGCCCGGCGTGCGGGAGTACGAAGTGGCGGCGATTACCGCTTAGTCTGATCGAAGCTGGCGCGGACGCCCATAGTCAGAATGGTGTCGTTGCTCTTCTTGCCGGGCAAGGGGTTGGAGAGGTAGCGCGACGAGAAGCCGACGTTGAATTCGAACCACTTCTTAATCGGCACGCTGGCCGTGGTGTCGAAGTTGTAGCGGAATTCGCCGGTGTCGGTGAGGTTGGGGATGAAGGCGAAGCGCTCGAAGAGTTTGAGGCGATCCAGCGGCTGGTAGCCGCACTCCTGGCCGGTGGCAAGTTCGGTGGAGTTTCTGGTCATGGTGGTGTAGTTGAGGGGCTTGAGCTTCGCGGTCACGTCGAAGGTCTCGCGGTTCCAGTTTCCGCCGCCCATCACGTCGAGGTAGCCTTTCCTGTTCTTCCATGCGTGGTAGCCGAAGCCGCCGCCGACGACCACGCGCAGGTTGAGGTCCAGGAACTTGTCGAAGTCGTAGGAGTTGATGCCGTAGACGAAGAGCCGCGGCATGATGTCGCGGTCGATACGGAAGGAGCCGCTCATGCGGTTGGCGGTCTGGCCGTAAGGAAGGGTTGTGGCCTGGGTGGCGTAGATTTGGGTGAAATTGACCCCCATCTTGTTCCTGCCCGCGGCGCGGGTGGCGCTGGCGGCGGTGGAGACGGTGGTAGTGGAGGCGTTGCCGCTGGCGTTGGCAATGCCGAGTGAGATGAAGCCGGCCCAGAAGTCGTTCAGCTTCGGATGATTGATGCGCTCCAGTTCGCGCTGGTAGGCCTTGTGCGACGCCTCGTCGCGCAGAGCGGTGAGCGACTCCGGCTTCACGGTGAGAGTGCCGCCGCCGGACTTTTCGAGCGTGAGCGCATCGGCGGCTGTGGCGAGCTTGCCCTGCAGCTCTCCGGCGTCTTTCAAGGTGACGTGCAGCGGCTGATCTGTCTGGATGCCCGCGATCAAGGCGCGGTTGATCCTGATGCCGCCGGCGTAGCCGGTTTTGAGAAGCACGACCTTTTCGTCGGCGGTCACGATCTTGCCGGTGAGGCGGTCACCGTTCTTGAGGGTGATCTGGTCGGCCAAGGCGGCGCCGCACGCAACACAGAGGGCGGCCAGCAGCAAGCGCTGAGAGCGGTTCATAGGCGAGTACCTGTTTACGGCGATCAGTTGGAATCGGTGACGGTTACTGTGAACTTGAGCTGGAGCGGCTTGCCGGGGAGAATAGTGAAGCCCTGGACCTCTTCGGTACGGCCCGGGAAGGAGGCGCCGGCGAAGCCGTAACGGCGGAGGCACCACTGGTAGGGCGCGCCCTCATTGGCGGGGCCGGACGTGATGCGCAGGGAGGCTTTGCGCCCATCGTAGACGGCTTCGAGCTCGGCCCACTTGTGGGGGACGAGGTCTTCGTCCTTGTCGATGGGGCCCTCGGCGGAACGCAGGACGGTCTCCTGGCGCGGCGCGAAGCGGGCGCTGAAGCCGCCGTAGCTCTTGCCCTTTTCCTGGGAGCCGCGAAGGGTGACGGGTTCGTCCACTGCTTCGAGCTTCAAGTCGACTTCGAACGAACGGGAAGAGCCCTGGGAAGGGGAAGCGGAGATGCGAACGGTCTCCCGGACGATCTTCTTTTCGCCGGTGTACCAGCCGTTGGCAGTAGTGAGGACGGCGCGATCCGGACGGGATTGGGACGCGATGATTTTTTCGAAGCGGTGTTGGACGCCGCGGTACATCCAGAGGTCATACTTGCCCGAGGGTGTTTCGACGACGGGCCAGGCCCAGAACAGGCCGTGGTGGTGGTAGTGGTCCCTGGGGAAGTCGTCGAGCATGGAGACGCCGGCCGGTGTGAAGGCGGGAAAGATATAGCAGCAGCGGCGGCGGTCCTCGGGGGCGCCGGCTTTGAGCTGCGGCCCGTAGTTGTAGACGAGGTAGGTTTTGCCGTTTTCCGAAAGCTCCATGCGGCCGCCGCCGAGGTCCTTCCAGGCCAGGGGGCCTTGGGCACAGGCGGCGAAAGCGGCACAGATGAGAAGGCCGACGAGTTTAGCCACGGGATTCGCGCCTCACTTTCTCTTCATCCACTTCGACACCCAAGCCGGGGCCGGAGGGTAGGCGAATGGCGCCGTCTTCAAGCCGGAAGGGTACTTTCAGAAAACTTCCGGCGAGGAACTGCAAGCCGTTCAGGGCGGCCGGGTATTTCAGGCCATAGGCGCCATAGAGGAGGAGCGAGGCGGCGAGCGACAGGTCGGGGTCGGTCAAGCCGCTGCCGAGGAACATGAGCCTGTTGCGTTCGAGGTACTCGACCTGTTTGCGCGCATCCCAGAGGCCGGCGGTGCGCGCGGGTTTCATGGCGACGCCATCGAGCAAGGCTAACTTGTGAAACTCCTCGAGGTCGGTGACGGAGACGACGCCTTCGTCCAGGATGATGGGCAGGGCGCCCTGCTTCTTCAGGGCGGCGAGGCCGCCGAGGCGGTTCGGGGCGACGGGTTGTTCGAGGACGTTAACGCCGATGTCCTTGAGTCTCGGCGCGACGGTCAAGGCGGAATCGGTGTCGTATCCGCCGTTGGCGTCGGCCCAGAGGAAGCAGTCCTTTGAAAAGCGGCGGACGGCGGCGGCGAGTTCGAGGTCGAACTTCGGGTCGGGGGCGATCTTGATGTTGATGTGGCGGTAGCCGAGCTTGCGGCCGTCCTCCATCAGAGCTTCGGCCTCGCCGAGTGTCTTGACGTTGACGGTCCAACTGAGAACGATGCGGTCGATCGGTTTGCGGCCCCAGAGCTCCGGGAGGCTCTTGCCCGCCAGTTTGCCGGCGATGTCGTGGAGGGCGAGATCGATGCCGGCCTTGGCGAGGGGCATGCCGGTGGAGAACGATGGCGCGATGGCCCTGTTCATGAGGGCGTGGGCGCCGGCGATGTCGGTGGGGTTCCTGCCGATCAGGGCGGGGGCGAGATAGGCACGCAGGGTGGAGGTGACGGATTCGGGGGTCTCGTAACTCCAGGTGTGGGTGGGTACGCTCTGGCCCCAGCCGGTTGTGCCGTCCTGGCAGGTGATCTTGACGAAGACCGCCGGGCGTTCGGGCTTGGGGAAGAATTTGAAATAGCCGGTCACCGGGTAGATGACCGGGAAGATTTCGACGGACCGGATGGCGGGCGCCGGCGCGGCGGCTGAGGTGGCGGACGCGGCCAGGGCTCCGGAGAAGAGCCGGCGCGTCATACGAGCTCCAGCTTGACGGGGTCGAAGCCGACGCGGCGACCGGTTTCGAGCGCGGTGGCGGCCATGCAGCCGGCCACGGCGTGGGAGAAGCCTGCCTCGACGCTGGCGCGCGGCGTCTGGCGGGAGCGGACGCAGCGGAGGAAGTTGGCCATGTGGGACTCGACGCCGGCGACCTTCTCGATGGGCGCGGCCTGCATGACGCGGTCCGGGTCGCGGCTGCCATCGCCGGAAATTTTCAACGCCTCGGCGTCGATGGTGCCCTTAGCGCCGAACCACAGGTTGCGGCCGCCAGCGGAGTTGGTGAGGCTCATGGCGAAGGTGACGAGGCAGTCCTTGTACTCCACCATGGTCTGGTAGACATCGCTGGTTTCGCGGCCGTCCTTCCAGAGGTAGACGCCGCCGAGGGTGACGACGTGCCTGGGGTAGGGATCGTTGAGGTACCAGGCGGCGAGGTCGATGAGGTGGCAGAGCCAGAGGCCGGAGATGCCGTTGGTGGTTTCGCGGAACAACTGCCACTCGCGCAGTTTACGGGCGTCGAAGGGGCCTTTGATGCGGCCGCCGAACTGGAAGGCCTCCCAGTCGACGTCCTCGGCCTTGACCATGTGGTGATCGCGGCGCCAGCGGGGTTCCTGGAAGTGGTACTCCATGGAGACGCGGGTCACTTTGCCGATGGCGCCGCTCTGGATGGCCTTGGCGACGCCCATCATGCCGGGATCGCTGCGGCGCTGGGTGCCGACCTGGACCACCTGCTTCGACTTCTTCACCGCGAGGTAGGCCATTTTGGCGTCGGCGAAGTCGACGGCGAAGGGCTTTTCGACATAGACGTCCTTACCGGCGGCGACGGCGTCGGCGAGGATCTTGGGGTGGGTCATGTCGGGCGTGGCGATGAGGACGGCGTCGACGTCCTTCATGGCGAGCACTTCCTGGTAGCGCGTGGTCTGCCTGGGAGCGGCGCCGAAGGCCTTTTCGACGTTGGCGGCCATGGCCTCGCGGTTGACCTTCCAGACGTCGCAGACGGCGACGATCTGGGCGTTTTCATTGGCGCGGCGGACTTCATTGAAATGATCGCGGCCACGGCCCCCGGCGCCGATCATGGCGAGGCGGATGCGATCGCCGGGAGGGTTCTGGGCGGCGTTCAGAGCAGGGCTTGCCGCGGCGGCGGCCAGAAATCCTCTGCGAGTGGTGTTCATCGGCTGGGCTCCTGTGGGGCTTGTCCCTGACATCATAACCCCTGCGGATCGACGCAGTGGGCGGCGGTAGAATGAAGCGGATGTTCCGAAGTGCCGTTTTCACGATGTTATTGGCGCAAGGGTTGGCGTGGGCCGATCCGCCGCTGCTGGTGATTGCGCTGGATGGTTTTCGCTGGGATTTCGCGGCGCGCGATGGAGCGAGGAACATTCTCGCACTGAAGAACGAGGGGTCATCGGTCGCGGGGCTGATCCCGGCTTTCCCGTCCACCACGTTTCCGAACTTTCATTCGATGGCGACGGGCCTGTACCCGGCGCGCCACGGTCTGGTGGCGATGACCTTCCACGACCGGGCGATGATGCGGAGCTTCCGGTACGACAGGAACGCGCCGGAGAGCGTGTGGTATGGGGGCATGCCAATCTGGCTGCTGGCCGAAGATCGCGGGATCAGGACGGCGACGTTTTTCTGGCCGGGAACCGACGCCATGATCCGCGGAAAGCGGCCGACGTATTATCGCCGGTACGACCCGAAAACCACGATCGACGCACGCATCAAGCAGGTGGTGGAGTGGTTTCGCCTGCCGGAGCGCGAGCGTCCGGGGCTGGTGATGGTGTATTTCTCCGACGTCGATTCAGCGGGACACCAGTACGGCCCGGACGCAATGGAGACGCGGGCCGCCATCGCGCGGGTGGACCAGGCCGCAGGAGATCTGGTCCGCTTGGTGCGGGCCGTGCGGAAGGACGTGAACGTCCTGGTTGTGTCCGATCATGGGCAGATCCAGGTGGCAAGCCATATCGACCTCTCCAAACGGGCTGATTTCCGCGGCTGCAAGGCGGCCAACGAGGCGCCGATGACCATGCTCTACTGCGAGAATCCCGAGGCGGTGCGGGCGGAACTGATCAAGAAAGCGCCGGAGGTGACCGTGTGGCGCTCCCACGAAACGCCCGAGCACCTGCACTATCGCGGCAATCCGCGCATCGGGGATCTGGTGATCGTGCCGAAGACAGCGTCCATCGTGCAGGTGATTCCGCCAAGAGACACCGAGGCCAGGCCGGTACCGCGGTTGAAGGGCATGCACGGCTACGATCCGGCAAAGTACCGGGAGATGAACGGCATGCTGATCGGGGCGGGGCCGGCGTTCCGGTCCGGAATCCGGCAGGAGTCGGCCGAGACGGTGGACGTGTTCCTGATTCTGTGCCGGGTACTGGGAGTTGCGCCGCCGGCGGGGCTGGATGCGGACATCAACCGGGTGCACCGGATTCTGCGGTGACGGCGGCGGCGATCATGTCTTCCACATTGCGCCACAGCTCCAGGTCGTACTCGAGAAGAGTGTGCGCGCCCATGAAGATGCGCTGGGTGTTGGAATGGTCGGCGGCGTCGATGGTGCGGCCGCGGTAGGTCAGGTGCCAGTTACCGAGAATCTTCGTTCTGGACGAATCCTCGGCCACGATGAGCGGAGCGCCGCGGATGAAGAGGTGATCGCGCTGGTAGAAGTTGGCCGCGGCGCGGACATTCGGGGGGATGCGGTAGCTGTCGCGGCCATAGGCGTCGACGATGACGGCGATGTTCACCGGCACACCCATGGCGGCGAGGTCGCGGCAGAGCCAGAGGGCGGCTCTGCCGCCGAGGCTCTGGCCGAAGACGGCGACGCGGGCGGCGGAGGCCTCCTCGGGCGACAGGACGCCGTCGGCGTCCTGGTCGAAAGCGCGGCGGACGAGTTCCACCGCCAGGTGCAGCTTGTGGTTTTCCACGGTCTCAACATGGACGCCGGGCAGGCGCCTGCGCTTGATGGCGATGGCGGTGCGGCGAATGCAGCGGACGGGGTTATCCCACCGCTCCCAGCCACCGACCACGCCGATGACCAGAGTCTCGCCGGGCTTGACGGGCAGCGGGGTGACGAAATCGGAGAATACCTGATTGCGGCTGCCGGCCCAGGCCGCGGACGCCGCCAGGATCGGAAGCGTGAATGCAAGTAACTTCTTCATCGCAGCCGGGTATCGTCTATGGAGATGGATGATGCACCGCGCATTCCGGGTTTCGCCGATTTATACCGCGAACACGCGCGGGCCGTCTACCGCTTCGCGCTGGCGCTGGCCGGCGACGGCGCGCTGGCCGAGGACCTGACCGCCGAGGCGATCCTGCGGATGTGGCAGGCGGGAGAGCGCGTGCGGCTGGCGACGGTCCGCGCCTACCTGCTGGCCATCGTGAGAAACCTGTATCCGCACGAGCTGCGGGTGGGCCTGGCGGCGCCGCGGCGGCTGTAAAGCCGGCTGGCCGCGCGCGGGCTGTATGCCGGGCTGGTGGTGTTTTTCAGCACGCTGGTGTTTGCCTGCGTTCCAGGGGCGCACGATTGGGTGAAGCTGTTTCGAGGTGGCTGGGCGCTGGGGGGGCTGCTGTTCTCCGAGGGGCTGGCGGCGCTGGTGGAAACCTGGTTCGGACCGCCGCAACTGGTGGTGTCGCTCATCCGGCCGCTTGGCCTCGCGGCGATCTGGATCGGTGAGTCGGCGCGCGCCATTGTGCCGGCCGAGGAGCTGAGACCGAGGGTGGCCACGACGCTGTTCGATCACGACGAGGGGGAGGAGTGAGAGGCCGCCGCCAGAGAAGCGTCGTCGTTGGGGAAAGATGTCATAGTTTGGCAAAGACTGTTATCATGATGATGCCCGGAAAAGAGATGGTTCGGGGAGGCCGCCATGAATGTTTCACTCACGCCCGAGTTGGAGCGGTTCGTCCACGGCAAAGTGCGGGCGGGCCGCTATAACTCGGCCAGCGAAGTGGTCCGCGAGGCGCTTCGGCTGTTGGAGCAACACGAGCAGGCGCGCGCCGCTCAGTTGGGTGAGTTCAACAAGGAACTCGGCCGCCGCTTGGCCGCGCTGGAGCGCGGTGAACGTGTGGATCCGGCCGAGGCGCGGGCCCGGCTGCGGCGAAAGTCCGAAGAATGCCGGAAACAGCCGGCATGAGCGGCTATGTGCTCAGCGCGGATGCGGACCTGGACCTCGATGATATCTGGGAGTACATCGCCGCTGACAGCGTTGACGCAGCCGACCGCTGGATCAGCAAGCTCTTCGATGCGTTCGAGGCACCTGGACGAACTCCAGGCATGGGCCACAGGCGTGAAGACCTCACGGCGTAACCGGTGCTCTTCTGGCCAGTGGGATCCTACCTCATCATCTACCGGGCCAATCGCCAAACGGTGGAGATTGTAGCCGTCACGAGCGGTTCACGCGACATTCCGGCGTTTCTGCGCCAGCGGACTTCAGATTGAGGCGTCTACGCCGGCTCCTGCTGCGTCAGGCAGTGCAGGGCGCCGAAGCCCAATACCAGGTCGACGGCGTGGATGCCGATGACGGGGCGGTCCTTGAAGAGCTCGCCGAGGATGCCGAGAGCCACGCGGTCGTTGGGGTCGTTGAAGGTGGGGACCAGGACGGCGGCGTTGGAGATGTAGAAATTGGCGTAGCTTGCAGGCAGGCGTTCGCCGTCGAAGGTGAGCGGCGCGGGCATAGGGAGCGGGACCACCTCGGGCTTTGAGCCGTCCTCGAGACGCAGATCCTGCACGCGCTCCCAGTTTTCGGCCAGCGGCTTGTAGTTGGGGTCGCGGCGGTTGTCTTCCCTGATGAGCACCAGCGTGGTGGGATTGACGAAGCGGCAGATGTCGTCGATGTGGCCGTGGGTGTCGTCGCCGGCGGGTCCGGAGGCGAGCCACTGGACGTTGGTCACGCCCAGGTACTTCTTGAATGTCTCGTCGTACTGCTTGCGGCCCAGGCCGGGGTTGCGCACCTGCACGGTGGGGTGGAGATAGCACTCTTCGGTGGTGAGCAGGGTGCCGCGGCCGTTCACTTCGATGCCGCCGCCCTCCAGGACGAAGCGGCGGCCGCCGCATTCGGCATGGAACAGTTTCCGCCGCAGGAACTTGGCCGCGGTCTCGGGCACCTTGCGGTCCTTCTTCCAATCGACGTACTTGGCCCAGGCGTTGAAGTGAAAGTGGACGATGGCGAGCTGGCGGCGCGCGCCACGGGCGCGGCGAACGTGCAGCGGCCCGCTGTCGCGGGTCCAGCCGCGGTTGGTGGGGTGGACGATGAAGTCGACCTTGCTCACGCCTGTGCCGGCGCGGGTCAGGTAACGCGCGGCGAGTTTTGCCTCGGACTTGGAACTGACCAGCAGGCGCACGCGCTCGCCGGCGGTAATCTTGCGCACCATTTCGCCGTAGACCCAGCGGATGGTGTCGAGCTTATCGGGCCAGTCGGTGGGGTTGTGCGGCCAGGCGAGCCAGGTGGCCTTGTGGGGCTCCCATTCGGCCGGCATGGAGTAGCCGGCGGCGCCCGGATTCCGGGAGGGAGAGGTCTTCGCTTCTGCCATAATCGTATTGTCCACCATGGCCAAGAATCTTAAGCAAAAGCGCTATCGCGAAGACATGACCGAGATGCCGGAGTGGCTGAAGCAGAAGAAGTGCCCGAACCGGAGCAAGTACCTGGCGGGGCCGCGCATTCTGCCGAAGAATCTCACCGGCAGGGAGAAGCTCGCCGATATTATTGACAACGCCTTCCTGGCGTACAATTCGGCGCGCTTGAAGGAGGGCTGCCAGCTCTTCACGGGCAAGATGCTGGAGCCGGACGTGACCATCGGCATGAGCCTGTCGGGCGCGCTGACGCCGGCGGGTCTGGGCTGCTCGAGCATCGTGCCGCTGATCAAGGCCGGCTTTGTGGACTGGATCGTCTCCACCGGCGCCATCCTCTATCACGACCTGCACTTCGCTTTGAACTACCCCGTCCACGTGGGCAGCTTCAAGATGGACGACACCGAGTTGCGCGACAACGACATCGTGCGCGTCTACGACGTGCTGATGGGCTACTCGGACTGCCTGATGGCGACGGACGAGATCTTGCGCGACATCCTGGTGGGCCCCGAGTTCCAGAAGGAGATGGGCACGGCGGAGCTGCACTACCTGCTGGGCAAGCACGCCGCGGCGTGGGAGAAAAAGGCCGGCGTGAAGGACGTCTCGGTGCTGGCGGCGGCCTATCGCGCCGGGGCGCCGTGCTACACGTCGTCGCCGGGCGACTCGACGATCGGGATGAACGTGGCGGGCGTGGAGCTGCGCGGCAACAAGCTGCGGGTGAACCCGTCGATCGACGTGAACGAAACGACGGCCTACGTGCTGGCGGCCAAGCGGTCGGGAGGCAAGAGCGCGGTGGTGCTGTGGGGCGGCGGGAGTCCGAAGAACTTCATGCTGCAGACCGAGCCGCAGATCCAGGAAGTGCTGCGCATCAAAGAGTTCGGCCAGGACTACTTCCTGCAGGTGACCGACGCCCGTCCGGACACCGGGGGGTTGAGCGGAGCGACGCCGAGCGAGGCGGTGAGCTGGGGCAAGGTGGATCCGGACATGCTGCCGGACGCCGTGGTGTGCTACACCGACACGACGATCGCCATGCCGCTGCTGGCCCACTACGCGCTGGCGCGTCACAAGCCGCGCAAGCTGCGGCGGCTCTACGACCAGCGGCCGGCGATGGTGAAGGCGCTGGCCCAGGAGTACTTCAAGCACAACCAGGTGAAGATGCTGGACGGCTCCGAACCCCAGTTGGACTGATGAACGCCAGGCAACTTCAAAGCATCGCAGGCGACCACGGCACGCCCGTGGTGGTGATGGATCACGAGATCATCCGGCGCAACTACGCCGCGTTCAAGCGGCATCTGCCGAAGGTGCAGGCCTACTACGCGGTGAAGGCCAATCCGGCGCCGGAGATCATCCGGACGCTGTACCGCGCCGGAGCGAGTTTCGACGTGGCGTCGCTGGCGGAGTTCATGGAGGTGCACCGCTTCATCGAGCACCTGCCGGCCAAAGAGCAGCAGGACTTCATCTGGGACAAGATCGTCTACGCCAATCCGATCAAGCCCAAGGCTACGCTCCAGGCGCTGGACCGCTACCGGCCCCTGGTGACCTATGACAACATCGAGGAGCTGAGGAAGATCAAGGACCACGCGCCCAACGCCGGGCTGGCGTTGCGGCTGCGGGTGCCGAACACGGGCTCCATGGTGGAGCTTTCGTCCAAGTTCGGCTGCGATCCGGGCGAGGCCTGCGATCTGATTGGAAAGGCCTTTCGCATGGGGCTGGTGGTGGAGGGCCTGAGCTTCCACGTGGGCAGCCAATGCACCAATTTCGACAACTTCATCCAGGCGCTGAACATGGCCTCGATGGTGATGGAGGAGTCCAGGTCGCGCGGCCACGAGATCCGGATCCTGGACATCGGCGGCGGCTTCCCGGCCGCCTACAACCCGCACGTGCCGCCGTTCAAGGACCTGGCACGGAAACTGAACGCCGAGCTGCACCGGCTGTTCCCGGCACAGATCGAGATTCTGGCCGAGCCGGGCCGGTTTCTGGTGGCGACGGCCGCCACCTGCGTCGCGACGGTGATCGGCAAGGCGGTGCGGGACGGCAAGACCTGCTACTACATCGACGACAGCATCTACCACACGTTTTCCGGGATCCTGTTCGACCACTGCCGGTACCCGATCAAGTCGTTCCGGCGGGGGCGCAAGGAGATCTGCGCGGTGTTCGGGCAGACGTGCGACGGCCTGGACACGCTGTCGCAGTCGGAGGAGCTGCCGCGGCTGCGGATCGGCGACCTGGTCTATGCGGAGAACATCGGGGCATATTCCAACGCGTCGTCGACGTGGTTCAACGGCTTTGCGCCGGCTCAGGTGGTGCACATCAACGTGTGAACGGGAGCGGGTTCAACCGCCGGCGGCCCGGCTTTGCCGGGCCTCGCCGTGGTGTTCCAGCGGTTCGGCGTGGACGGTCACATCGCAGCCCGGCAGGATCTTCTGAATCGCCGCCTCGACCTCGTCGGTGAGCTTGTGGGCATCGGACAGCGACTGGGCGCCATCGACCAGCACGTGCGCGTCGACGAAGAGCTGCGGTCCGGAGAAGCGCGCGCGGATGTTGTGGCAGTTGCCGACGCCGGGGACGGATTCGGCAGCTTCGGCGATCTGCTGATCGAGGCCCGGGGGCACACCGTCCAGCAGCGCGTGCACGGTCCTCAGGCCGAGTCGCAGGCTGACGATGAATACGATGACGGCGACGATGATGGCAGCGACGGCGTCGGCGCTCTTCAGCCACTGGGCGGCCGGGTACCACTGGCTGAGCTTGACGGCGCCGAGGCCCACCAGGACCACGGCCGAACTCCAGATGTCGGTGCTGAAGTGCAGGGCGTCGGCCTCCAGCGCCTGGCTCTTGTGCTCCGCCGCCGCCTTGTAGAGCATGCGCGAACGGGAGACGTCCACGATGATGGAGATCGCCATGACCGCGAACGACCAGACGTTCACCTCGATCTCCACATTGCCCGTCCTCAGCCGCGTCACGGCGCTGTGGACGATCCAGGCGCAGGTGCCGATCAGCAGCGTGGTTTCGAACATCGCCGAGAGGTTTTCCACTTTGCCGTGGCCGTAGAGGTGTTCGCGGTCGGCGGGCTTGCCGGAGAGACGCACGGCGAACCAGGTCATCATCGCGGCGGCGAGGTCGAGGGCCGAGTGGGCGGCTTCGGCCAGGATGCCGAGACTACCGGTCATCAGACCGACAATCACCTTGAGCGAGGTGAGGCCGACGGCGGCCACCACCGAGTTGGCCGCGGCGCTCTCTTTTCCGATGGACGCGTTTCCGCCCGACATGACTCTTCCGATTCTCTCGTTTTTGTTGGCCGCGCGCAGAAGAAAGGCCCGGCCCGGGTGCGCGACATGAATGTTGACCATGGTCGAGTCTTCTTTCTTGTGGCGTGTTGCCTAGCGTAGTGATACGCTAGATCACGGAGGTCCCATGAACGATACCCTCGCGACGCTGGAAGCCCGACGCGCCGCCACCCAA
>JACRBC010000052.1 GCA_016213245.1 Candidatus Solibacter usitatus
CGCCGCGGAGGGTGCGGTCGAGTTTGCCGTCGACGTAGACGGGGGCGACGGGCTCTTCGAAGGTGCCGGGCAGCGAGATGCCGATATTGGCGTGTTTGGACTCGCCGGGGCCGTTCACGATGCAGCCCATGACGGCCACCTTCATCTCTTCGACGCCGTCGAACTTCCCCTTCCAGACGGGCATCTGGTCGCGCAGGTAGTTCTGGATCTGGTCGGCCATCTCCTGGAAGAAAGTGGAGGTAGTCCGGCCGCAGCCGGGGCAGGCGGTGACCTGGGGGGTGAAGCTGCGGATGCCGAGGGCCTGGAGGACTTGCTGGGATACGACGACCTCTTCGGTGCGGTCGCCGTTGGGCATGGGGGTGAGGGAGGCGCGGATGGTGTCGCCGATGCCTTCCTGAAGGAGGACGGAGAGGGCGGCGGTGGTGGCGACGATGCCCTTGGAGCCGAGTCCGGCCTCGGTGAGGCCGAGGTGGAGGGGGTATTGGCAGCCGGCGGCGAGCATCCTGTATACGTCGATCAAGTCCTGTACGCCGGAGACCTTGGCCGAGAGAATGATGCTGTTGCGCGGCAATCCGTAGGACTCGGCGAGGCGGGCGGAGTCCAGGGCGCTGACGACGATGGCGCGGCGGGTGACGACCTCGGCGCTGAGCGGCTCGGCGCTGGCGGCGTTTTCGTCCATCATGCGGGTGAGCAGGGCGCCGTCGAGGGAACCCCAATTGACGCCGATGCGAACCGGTTTGCGGTGTTCCATGGCGCACTCGATCATGGTGCGGAAGTTGTCGTCTGTCTTGCGGCCAATGTCCACATTGCCCGGGTTGATGCGGTATTTGGCGAGAGCTTTGGCACAGTCCGGATACTTCTTTAGCAGGAGATGACCGTTGTAATGAAAATCACCGATCACCGGGACGCGCACGCCGAACATGTGGAGTGTTTCAACGATCTTGGGTACGGCGCGGGCGGCATCGTCGGTGTTGACGGTGACACGAACCAGTTCGGAGCCCGCCTGGGCCAGCGCCATCACCTGATTCACCGTGGAGGTGACGTCGGCGGTGTCGGTATTGGTCATGGACTGGACGACGATGGGGTGGTTGCCGCCCACGCTGACACCACCGACGTTCACGACCACAGAGTTGCGGCGTGCGATAAGAGCCATTCTGCCTCCGGGAAGTTCCATTCTACCAAGCGGGGGCCGCGGGGCTCCCGCCTGTGGGCGAAGAGAGATGATCCGTACCCTTGGGGGAGCTATAAACCGTTGCGATTGGACTGGTTGTGGAAAAGGATCTACGCTGATAGTGCGGGCAGGAGGATCCGGTGGCAGCGGTATTTCTCTCTGCCGGGAGTCCATCCATGAGCCGCTTGATCGAGGAGACGCGCAGGGCGCTTCTCTACGGGCTGGACGGCACACTCGGAACTGCGTTGAGGAGGACGCTGGGCAACTGCGGCTGCCGCCCGGTGCCGGTTTCGTCTGACTGGGAGCAGGAGAAGGCGGACATCGTGTTTTGCGGACACTCGCGCGAGGTACTCACCGCGGCATTGGCGCGATTCGGGGACCTGCCGGTGGTGGTGGTCAGCCGGCTGCCGGAGGTGGAGGGCTGGCTGGACGCGCTGGAGGCGGGTGCGGCGGACTATTGCACGGCGCCGTTTGAGGCGACGCAGATCCGCTGGCTGCTGGAGACGCACACGCGGGTGCGGCACGGTGTGGCGGCGACGTGAGGCGGGCGGCGGGCGGGACGCGAATCAGAGGGATTCGCCGCGGGCGATGTGGCCGGGAAGCAAAAACGCTGATTGCACGGTCCTGCATGCGCTGAATCAGGCGCCGTCGGACCGCAGGCGGCAGATTGGCCCAAGTCTCAATCTGGGGCATCAGCCACCAAAGACCATGCGGCCCATCTCATCGCCGAGGCGCTGGACGTCCTCCGGGTCCGTGGCGGCGCGGAATCGCGCGGCAAGTTCGAAGAAGGCCTGCTCTTTGCTCTTTTCGACCTGGATGCCGTTTTCAATCAGTTGCAGCAACATGCGGTTGGCACTTAGTTTCCTGCCCGCCGCCATGCCGCGAACCTGGCTGGCAAGGCTTACAGGGAGGCTGACGCTTTGGCGCACGATTTTGTGTCCGGTTCGCATAGCACCATTATGCAGCAAATTGGTGTGATACGGTTCTGACGGGAAATGACAAAGCGGGGGCCATGCCACGGGCAGTCCGGCGCTGGGGCGCCGGGATATACTGGATGTGAGGAGCGGCTGAACCCACTTTGAACTGGAAACGATACGTCCGTCTGGCGGCGCACACGCAGATGCTGCCCGTGCTGGAGAGCGGCGAAGAGACGCTGGTCGGCGGCCAGGCGGTGATGGAGGGCGTGATGATGCGCACGCCGCACAGCTACTGCGTGGC
>JACRBC010000055.1 GCA_016213245.1 Candidatus Solibacter usitatus
CCGCATTCGGCGCACTTGGAATCGCGCACAATCCAGAAGACGACCGGCCGTTCGTCTTGCGCCGTTGGAGCGGGGCCGGTGGGGGAAGTGCCTGTTGCTGATCTCATCTCAACCTCGTCAGGCGTCGCGTACCAGTGTGGACAGGTCTAGATCTGGATGATCCGCTGGCCGCTACGGGGCATTGTACGCGACTTCGGGGGCCGTGTTGGCCGAGGAGGCGCAGAGTGCAGTTCGAGCGCCTCTTTCAGGTTCAGGAGGGCCTCCTCTTCCGTTCGGCCCTGGCTGGCCACATCCATCTCGACGCACTGGGAGACATACCAATCCGCTTCCCGCCGGACACTCGACGTGAAGGGGCGCTTCATGATTCCGATACTGGCATGGGCCGCCGTCCGGGGGGCGTGCCCACCCGCTTGCTACCGCGCGCGGCTCTACTGCTATCGCGCGTGGCTCTACTGCAACACAGGGGGTACGTGCCCACCCGCTTGCTATCGCGCGCGGCTCTACTGCAACAGAGCCCCGATTAGGCTGCAGCCTGGATCCACTCTTCCATGCGGCGGCGGATGGTGGCGCGGGTCATCTCCTCGGGCATGAGGTCGCCGATGACGGCGACTGATGAAGCGCCGGCGCGGAGGACGGCCTGGGCGGTGTCGCGGGTGATGCCGCCGATGGCGACCAGGGGTTTCGACGTGAGGCGGGCCAGGGCGGGCAGGGCTTCCAGGCCGACGACGGGGTCGGGATTGAACTTGGAGCCGGTGGCGAAGATGGGGCCGATGGCGAGGTAGTCGGCGGGCTCGGAGTTAGCCTGCTCAAGCTGGGCGGCGTTGTGAGTGGAGAAGCCGAGGATGCGCGTGCCGCCGAGGACGCGGCGGGCCAGCGTGGGCGGCAGGTCCAACTGGCCGAGGTGGAGCCCGGCGTCGAGCAGGGCGGCGATATCGGCGCGGTCGTTGACGATCAACGCGGCGCCGGCGCGGATAGCAAGAACAGCGAGCTGCCGTGCTGTTTCAAACAGTTGGCGGGAGAAATGTCCCTTGTGGCGGAGTTGGAGGATCTGCGCGCCGCCTTCCAGCAGCGCCTCGGCGAAGAAGAGGGGATCGCGGCCGCGCTCAAGCAGCGCGGCGGTGTCGACGATGGGGTAGACGCGGGGCAGCACGGCGGGGAATCCGGGCTCAGGCGTTGGCGCGGTACCAGTCGAGAGTACGGCGAAGGCCGTCCTCGAAGGTGAACTGAGGGGCGTGGCCGAGGTCGCGCACGGCGGCGGCGATATCGGCCTGTGAATGGCGGACGTCGCCGGCGCGGGGCTCGGCGAAGAGGGGTTGGATTTTGACACCTTCGATGGCGCACAGCGCGCGCCAGGTTTCGTTCAACGTGAAACGGCCGCCGTTGCCGGCGTTGTAGACCTTGCCGGAGACGGTGGCGGCGGGGGCGAGCGAGGCCTTGATGCAAAGGGCGGCGACGTCCTCGACGTAGGTGAAGTCGCGGGACTGTTCGCCGTCGCCGAAGATGGTGGGCGCGGTGCGGGCGAGCAGGTGCTTCATGAAGAGGCTGAGGACGCCGGAGTAAGGGCTGGAAGGATCCTGGCGCGGGCCGAAGACGTTGAAGAAGCGCAGCGAGACGGTCTCCAGGCCGTAACACTGGGCGAAGACGGAGGCATAGTATTCGCCCACCAGTTTTTGCAGGGCATAGGGGGACTTGGGGTTGGGCGCCATGGACTCGGTCTTGGGAAGGACTTCGGTGTCGCCGTAGGCCGACGACGACGCGGCGTAGACGACGCGGCCGGCGCGGCTCTCGCTGGCGGCGCGCAGCACGTTGAACGTGCCGTCGATGTTGGACTCGTGCGATGGGACGGGTTCGGTGATGGAGCGGGGGACCGAAGGGATCGCGGCGAGGTGGAAGACGCGCCCGGCGTTCTTGATTAGGGGCGCGATGGCGGAGTAGTCGCGGATGTCGGCGTGGCGAAAGTCGACGCGGTCGCGGACCTCGTCGAGGTTTTCCAACTTGCCGGAGAGGAGGTTGTCGATGACGGTGACGCGCTCGACGCCGGTGGCGAGCAGGGCGCGAACAAGCGCGGATCCAATGAAGCCCGCGCCTCCGGTGACGATGGTGGGGTTCATAGCTTTTCGATGATGGAGTTCAGGTAGCGCAGCGATTCTGGGGCGATGCGCTCGGCGCCGGGAGCGAAGTCGAAGGCTTCGAGGGAGATCCAGCCCTGGTAGTCCAGGCGGCGGAGGGTGGAGAAGATGGAGGCGAAGTCGTAATCACCGGTACCGCAATGGCGGCCGTCGGTTTCGTTGACGTGGACGTGGCGGATGAGCGGGAAGTGGCGCTCGACCAGCACGGCGTGAGGTTCGGTCTCATCCACGGCGTTGTGGGTGTCGAACATGGTCTGGATGGCGGGGCTGGCAATTTGGCGGACGATGCCGGCCGCTTCGTCGAGCGAGCCAACGACGTCGGTTTGATTGGCGGGCAGGGCCTCCACCAGGATGGTGACGCCGCGGGCCTCGGCGTGGGGGGCGACGGCGGCCAGGCCCTCGGCGTAACGGCGAGTGGCCTCCTGGCGCGAGGAGCCGCCGGTGGCGCCGCGCTGCAGGGGCGAGCCAAAGACCATGACGCCGCCGGGGCCGAGGTCGGCGCAGAGGTCGACCAGGCCGCGGATATGCGCCCAACTGCGGAGGCGGAGGTCCTCGTAGGGCGTGGTGACATGCAGGCCCTTGGGGGCCACCATCAGCCAGTGCAGGCCGGCGAACTCGAGGCCTTCCGAGCGGATGATGCCGGCGTAATTGGCGCGCTCGGCGGCCGGGATGTTGCAGGGGTCCTCGGAGAGGGTGAAGGGCGCGATCTCGATGCCCTGGTAGCCGGTCTCCTTCATGTGGCGGCAAGCGCGGGCGAAATCCCAGCCCTGATAGATCTCATTGCAGATGGAGTGGCGGAAGGAATGTGAGCCCATATACGGTGCTGCTCACAGTGTACTTGATAGCTCGCCCCGTGGCGGGACGGGGGCTGGGTTATTGGGGCCGGCGGCGGCGGGCCAGTGCGAGGCCGGCCAGACCGCAGCCCATCAGGGCCCAGGTTCCAGGCTCGGGGATAACGTCTGCTGGCATCTCGTCGATGTAGAGGTTATCCATGACGAAGTGGGTGCCACCGATTTCATACCCTGGATGTGGGGTACCGCCATAGGGTGTGAAAACGACCTCGTCGATGCCGGCCCAACCGAAGTTGTACAGAGTGGGGGCTGTGGCGCTGGGGTAGAGGGTCGTGGAATACAGAGTGCCCCCCAAGAGTTTGCCGACCACGTCCACTGCCAAGCCGTCATTCCATCCCGCGGTGAGATAGAAGCCCCCGAGCATAAACGGTGTTGCGCTGTGAAACCCAGCGGGTGCCCCGCCTAAGTTGACTGCGATATTTGGAGAACTAACCATTCCCGGAAGATAGCCGCTCGCGAATGGCCATGTGGTTGCGTCGATGTTGTAGGTGTTGAACCAAGAGAGGCCGGACATAATTGGCAAGGCGGCGCAGCAGGGCAGGGCATCGAAATCCAACACGACAGCTGGGGCCATGGAAGCTAGAGCCACGATCAGAATAAATGCAAATAGAACAGATCTCACTGATTCCTTCTCCAATCGATCAGATACAGGCTGACACAGAGAGGCGGCTGTGTCAACAGAATTCAGGTCCTTATTTCAGATGATGAACGGGTTTCGGGGCAGCGGTGGGCCCGGCCAGGGAGGCGGGCCAGTCGTCGAAGGCGCGGCGGAGGAGGAGGGAGTCGAGCCAGGGGCGGGGGATGCGGGCGAGGTCGTCGAAGGCGGCGGCAAAGTGGGCCGGTCCGGCGTTGATGATGCCGGCGGCGGAGAGGTTGCCGACGATCATGCGGACGGGGTCGAGCGGGACGGTGTGAATGGACGCGCCGATGAGAAGCAGGACGCCCAGCGGGGCGAGCCACTCGGGATGGGGCCGGGCGCCGGAGGCTTCGAAAACGAGATCGGCGGGGGCGGGGCTGTGGTTGCGGAGGTAGGGGATGGAGGCGCGGCGGAGGGTGAGGACACGGGGGTGATCCTCGGGTTCGAGGGAGACGACGGTGGGGCTGAGGCCGCGGGCCTGGAGGGCGAAGGCGGTAAGCAGTCCGATGGGGCCGGCGCCGGCGATGGTGGCGGTGCGCGGGGCGAGCGGATGGAGGCGGAGAGCGGTCGCGATGGCCTTCTCGACGACGGACAGCGGCTCGGCGAGGACGGCGACATCGACCAGGGCCGCGGGAACGGGGATGAGGACGCCGACGGGGTCGACGGCGAAGCGGGTGAAGTAGCCGTGGGCGCGGGTGATGCCGCGCTCGAGGTAGTTCCCGGTGAGACACAGGTCGGGGCGGAGCGCCGAGCAGGAGGCGCAGGCCGGCGCGCAGGGGCGGCGGATCATGGGAACCACCCAGTCGCCCTTGAGGAACGGTGGAGCGTCGTGGACGAGGCGCGCGAGGGCCTCATGGCCGAGGACGAGGGTGGATTCGCCCTCGGGCGGGGCGGCATAGCTGAAGGAGGCCAACTCCCGGTCCGTGCCGCAGATGCCGATCTCGTGGATTTCGAGCAGGGCGTGGCCGGGGGGCGGCGGAGGCGGTTCGGCGATGTCGAAGACGGCCGGGGCGCGGCGCCGGAAGTCCAGGGCGAGGGCGCGCATGGCTCAGGCCGGCTTGCGGGCGATGACGATCATCGAGAGGCCGCGCCAGGGCAGGATGTAGTCCAGCCGGCGCCAGAGCCAGATGTTCTTGTCGAAGATCTTCATGGTGATCTTGGAGAGGTGCTTGCGGCGGAAAACCTTGGAGGCGAGCCACCAGGCGGGTTTGCCGGCCTTGTTGAGGTCGGCGATAGAGACGAGATCGAAACCGGCGGCACGGAGGAGGGACTCGATGGCAGAGCGGTCGAAGCGGCAGAGCTGTCCCATGGCCTGGTCGACCGAACCGTAGAGAGAAGCGCCCTGGGGAACCAGCAGAAGGAGGGAGCCGCCGGGCTTGAGGGCGCGGTGGAGCAGCGACAGAGTGGCGCCGGGCTGGGGCACGCCTTCCAATACGTTGACGGCGAGGGCGGAGTCGAATTCGGAGTGGAAGGAGGAGTAATCGCCGGCGACGGTGACGTTGGGGGTGCGGAGGAAGCGGTTGTGGAGGGCGTGAAGGTGGATGGGGTCGGATTCGACGGCGACGTAGCGCAGGCGGCGGCCCATGAGGCGGGCGGAGAAGGTGCCGATGCCGGCGCCGATCTCGAGGATGGAGTCGCCCAGGTGCGGGCGCAGGAGGTTCGAGATCCAGGAGATGTAGGAAGGCGTGCGGGTGAGGTTGATGAGCGCGCGCCGGCCCTGAGGCTCGAAATAGAGGTCGTCGATCAGCCAGAACTTGAGGATGACGCCGAGGGCCTGCAGGCCGTCCTTCCAGCCGATCTTCTTGCCTTCCTCAAAAGTGCGGCCGTGGTAGGAGATGGGGACTTCGTAGATGCGCAGCTTGCGCTTGGCGCATTTCATGGTGATCTCCGGCTCAAAGCCGAAGCGGTTGGAGCGGATGGGGATGGACTTGAGCAGGTCCGTGCGAAAGAGCTTGTAGCAGGTCTCCATGTCGGTGACGTGGATGTTGGAGAAGATGTTGGAGGCGCCGGTGAGGAACTGGTTGATCATGGTGTGCCAAAAGGGCAGCACGCGGCGGGCCTCGCCGGCCAGGTAACGGGAGCCGAAGACGGCGTCGGCGTGGCCGGAGAGGATGGGCTTGAGCAGGATGGGGTATTCGTTGGGGTCGTACTCGAGGTCGGCGTCCTGGACGAGGCTGAAGTCGCCGCGGGCGTGGGAGATGGCGGTGCGGACGGCGGCGCCTTTGCCCTGGTTGACGTCGTGGCGGTGGAGGCGGATCTGGTGGTGGAGGGCGGCGAGGCGCTGGAGGATGTCCCAGGTGCCGTCGGTGGAGCAGTCGTCGACGATGACGAGCTCGCGCTCCATGCCCTCGGGCAGGGGTGCTGAGAGGACGAGGGCGAGGCTGCGCTCGACGACGGCTCGTTCGTTGTAGACGGGGATCAGGATGGAAAGCAGCACGGGAACCTCCCAGTATAGTGGAGGGTCCGCGGCGGGGGCGCGCGCGGGCTACGGATGAGACAACCGCTCCACCCGCTCGCTACCGCTCGCGGCTCTACGTGCTATTTGCGCCGCGCGCGTGAGCAAGCGGTCAAGGTGTTTCAGGGTCACGACTAGTCGACCTCGATTGTGAACGACAGTGCGGCTTTCTGCGCCGGCAGAGGCGTGGCGAGGGCGGCCACGGCGCGGGCGATGTCCGTTTCAGGGCCGTTCAAGTAAGGGTTGTAGGGCATCACCGGCCAGGTGAGGCGGGCGGCGGCCGCGGTCTTCAAGGTCCAGCCGTTGTGGCGGATCCACCCGCCGATGGCTTCCGGACCGAGTTCGAGCTTCCCCGTACCGACGGTGAAGCTCCTGCCGGCGCCGGTTTCGAGGAGTTCGCCGGGCTTGAGGCAAAGCTGGAGGGTCAGCGCGCCGTCCGGCTTGCGCCAGTTGATGAGAAAGTCGAAGCGCAGCGTCAGCGCGCCGGACGACGGCGGCGCGACGTGCAACACCGAGAAGAAGCCGTTGAAGGCCAGAGCCAGGGAGTCTCCCGCATCGGACATAGTCAGGCGCGTGCTGACGGGCATGTGGGTCGCCTGGCCGTTGATGCGGTCGCTGATGGTGGCGAGTTCCGGCTGGCGCTTCGAGTTCGCGCCCGTCACGATCAGGCCGGTCCTCTGATGGAAGACGCTGATGGCGGACTGCCGCTCCAGGTAGAACTGGTTTTCGGTGGGCGGGGCGACAATGCCGGAGAGGCAGATCACCCACGGTCCGGTCTTGCGGATGCCGGCGGGAACGCGCATCTGGTGCGCGTAGTTGGGCCGGTCCTGCGGGATGGGCGCAAGCGGCCCCGCGTGGTAGTAGAGCGCGTTCTGGGCCATGCGGCCCAACGCCTCGATTGCGACTTGGCCGGGCCGGTGGAAGCTGGTCAGGAATGCGGCGTAGCGGCGGCCGGCGGGGAAGTGGGTGAATCCGAACTGGCCCCAGGGGGTGACCTCCCAGTAGCGGTTGCGGTCGTTCACGGTCTCCACCGGGATGCCGTCGGGATAGGTGAAGTACTGATGGAAATCGGCGTTGCGGCGCAGGGCGGCGAGGGCGGCGGGGTCGCCGCTGTGCTCCCAGTAAAGGGCAACGCTGGCCACGGTGACGTAGTCGTAGCCGGTGGTAGGGCCGTTGGTGGTGTGCTCGCCCCAGAAGCCGTCCGGGGTCTGCTCTTCGGCGGCAAAGCGGTGAAGCACCTTGGCGCTCAGTTTTTCCCAGTCCGGGTTGTGGAAGACCTTTGAGGCGAGGTACAGGGTGGAGGACCACAGCGCGAAGTGGTTGGGTGACGTTCCCAGAAACGGGGAAGCGTAGCGGGGGTAATTCTGGCGTTCGGCGATCATGGCGGCCAGGTCATTGAACTCAGTGAGAAGGGCCTTGCGCCAGCGCGCGCGCCGCGCCGCGCCGAGCTTGGGCTCCAGCAGGCGGTAGGCCTCCAGCCACATGTAGCTGTCGCGATGGTGGTCGAGCCGTGCGGTGAAGCTGCCCTGCTCCATCTCGGTGGCGCAGAGGTCGCCAATGGCAAGGGCGATCTCCAGAAGCTCGGGGCGGCCGTAGGCTATGTTGGCGGCGTGCGGCCGGGCATGGAGCACCGCGGCCACCAGGAGGGCATGAGGGAAATGGCGCCAGGGGGCGGCTGCTTCCAGCGTCTTCAGCCCGCCGGCGGAGTGGGCGGCGAAGTGTTGACGGATCTGCGGCAGCGATTCGTTCAGGATCCGGTAGTAGGCGCCGGGCAACTCCGCCGCCGGAGCGGCGGCGCGGAGAGCGGCGAGAAGCATGAAGACCGGCGCGAACAGCGAGCGTGGCATGAATCCTCCAAGACAGGGACTTCACCACAGCGCCTGGTGCAAGTCAACCTCCAGGCGCCTGCCGGCGGGGGGAGATGAGGAACGGTTCTAAGGGTATTTCGGGGGTGTTCTACGACCTTTTTTGGCTTGTTCCCGCAGCCATGCTCAAGGACTATAGAACCAGTACACAGGACATGGGAGAACTACCATGCAATGCGATATGGCAGGCTGCATGAAGGCGATCCGAATCCGGATGCTGTGCCGAATGAGCCTGTCTCTCAGGAAGTCCCGTGAGGGGCAGGAACTGGTGGAATACGCCCTGCTCGCCGGGTTCATCGCGGTGACGGTCGCGGCGGTGATTCCTTACCAGGCCACGGGACCGGTGTCCACCATCTTCAGTAAGGTGGGGAGCTACCTGGTGACGCTGGGCGGCGGATAGCGGGTCCGGCCGGGCTACGATTTCAGACGCGCGGCCAGCCCGAGGATCAGGCAGAGCAGATTCCAGGCGACCAGAAGAGCGAAGAAAGCGTTGGCACGGGAGAGGAGGCGCTCCCGGCCTTTGAACCAGCAGAAGAGGCCGAGAGCGAGGGCGGCGACTTTCACCATCACCAGGCCGGCGATGGGTGAGCCGGAGAGGCTGATGGCGGCGCGGACCATCGGATTGCCCTCCTTGACTCCAGCAAGCAGGAACGCCAGGGTGGTAAGCAGGTCGAGCGCCTGTAGGTAGGCAAATTGCGTCAGGAGACCCAGACGTGCGGTCGGGTAGGGGCGGGTGAGGTGCAGGTGTGGAGCCGAGGTCGCCATCGTGCTTCCATTAAAGCCGGAAGCGGGTCCGGTGAGAAGACCTAACAGTCCTATTTTGAGGTGATTGTGAGTCCTGGTACTGCTATTCCAGGGGGGTGTCACTCGCGGCGTAGGGTGGAGGCCGGATCGAGCCGCGCGGCGCGGAAGGCGGGCAGCAGGGCGGCAAGAAAGGCGCAACACAACAGGACCGCCGCCGCGGCGGCCAGCGGAGCGGGGTCGTGCGGGGAGACGTGGAAGAGCAGGCCGCGCAGGGCGCGGGCGGCCAGCAGAGCGCCAATGACACCGGCGAGGAGCCCGGCGGAGGTCCAGCGCAGGGCCTGGGCGAGGACGGAGCGCAGGACCTGGGCGGGAGAGGCCCCGAGGGCGAGGCGGACGCCGATCTCCGAGGAGCGCTGGACAACCATGTACGAGATGAGTCCGTAGAGGCCGGTAGCGGCGAGGGCGAGTCCAAGGGCGGCGAAGAGCGAGAGCAGGAGGGCGTTGAAGCGCGGGCGGGCGGCGAGTTCGCCGATGGAGTCGTCCAGCGTGCGGGGGGAGACGGGGATGGTGGGGTCGAGCGCGGCGAGCTCGGAGCGGATCCAGGATTGGATGACCGGGGCGGGGGCGTCGCCGCGCAGGACAAAGCAGGCGGTGCGGGCGAAGTTCTCGCTGGAGGCGGCGCGGGAGACGTAGTATTCGGGGTTATTGGCGTCGCCGAGGCCGGAGTTGCGGGCGTCGCGGGCAATGCCGATGACGGTGTGCCAGGGGGCATTGGGAAAGCGGCGGATGCGGCGGCCGAGGGCCTCTTCGACGGGAAGGAGCTTCCGGGCGAGGGAGTGGCTGAGGATGATGGAGTCCACGTTGGGCCGGTTGTCTTCTTCGGTGAAAGCGCGGCCCTTCAGAATGGGGATCCCCAGGGTCTGAAAGTAGGACGGGGAGACGGAGCGCCAGGTGACGACTCCGGCGGCTGTACGCGGCATGGGGGGCAGCCCTTCGACATTGAGGATGAAGAGGGGCTGGTTGCGTGCGACGCCGCCGGGGGGCAGGGAATCGCTGTGGGCGACGGCGCGGACACCGGGCAGGCGCTCGAAGCGTTCATGCAGCGAATCGAAGAAGCGCTGGCGATCGGCGGGGGTGCGGTAGGAGGCGCCGGGGGTGATTTCGGCGGTGACGGCGCCGCCGGTGGCAAGGCCCAGGTCGAGGGTGCGCCGCTTCCAGAGGCTTTCAAGCAACAGCCCGGCTGAGGTGAGCAGGACCAGGGATATGGCGATTTGCGCGCCGACCAGGGCGCGGCGCAGACGGAGTCCGGAGCCGCCCAGGACGCGCTGGCCGGTGAGAAGTTCGGGCCGGGGGGTGGCGAGCGAGGGCGCCAGGCCGCAGAGCAGGCCGCAGAGCAGGGCGCCGGCGAGAGCAAAGAGCAGCACGCGGGCGTCGATGGCGGCCGCGGCCAGATGCGGGATGCCGGCCGGGGCGATGTGGACGAACCAGCGCAGCAGCGCCTGGGCGAGAAGGCAGCCGGCCGCGGCGCCGGCGAGCGAGAGCAGCATGGACTCGGCGAGCGCCTCGCGGATCAGCCGCCGGCGCGAGGCCCCGAGGGCGGCGCGGACGGCCAGATCGCGGCGGCGGGCGGCGGCGCGTGCCAGCAGCAGGTTGGCGGCGCTGGCGCAGGCGATGAGCAGCATGGCGCAGACGGCGGCCAGCAGCGTCCAGGAGGCGGCATGGACTTCGCCGCTCTGGAATTCGCGCAGAAGCCGGACACGGAGCTTGGCCACGTTGCGGAACTGGGGCGGCGCCTCGGTGCGGAAGATGAAGTCGTAAAACGACGCCAGCATGGGCACGGCCTGGGCGGCGGTGATGCCGGGCTTGAGGCGGCCGAAGACGCGCACGGCGCGCGTGGTGGTGGTGACGGGCAGGGCCAGTGGCAGGACGACATCGGCGCGGTCGAGGTTGGGCAGCTCGAAGGACTCGGGCAGGACGCCGAGGATGGTGACGGGTTGGCCGTCGAGAAAGAGCGTGCGGCCGATGGCGGCGGGCTGGGCGGAGAAGCGCGACTTCCAGAACGTATGGGTGATGAGGGCGACGCGGGGCACGCCGGGCAGATCTTCCTCCGCGGTGAAGTTGCGGCCCAGCGCGGGCTGGATGCCGAAGAAGGGCAGGAACGTGGATTCCACGCGGGCGCAGGCCAGCCGCGCGGGGTTGTGCTCGGTGAGGTCGCAATCGGTGACGCCGCTCCAACTGGTCACCGACTGGAAGGGCGGCATGTTGCGCTTCAGCTCGCGGTAGGTGCTGGCGGTGAGGAAGTCGTACTCCATGATGGGGAAGGCGATGCCGACGCTGGCAATGTTCCGCGGCGCGGTGTAAGGCGGGGGGCGGAACAGGACGCGGTCGACGACGCTGAAGACGGCGGTGGCGGCGCCGATGCCCAGGGCCATGACGGCGACCACGGTGAGGACGAAGGCGGGGACGCGGCGGAGGTTGTGGAAGATGCTCATGGCGGCGTTCATTCAGCGATGGCGCCGCGCATCAGCGACAGGGCGTGGAGGATGCGGGGCGTGTCCTCAAAGCCGTAAGAGAGGCGGAGCTGGCGGAGGCCGAGTTCGGCGAGGTCGCCGCGGGGGTGGACGCAGTACTGGCCGGGGACGTAAATGACTTTGGGCAGGGTGGAGTTGGCGGGGTGGGCCAATCGGTTGAAGAAGGGCGAGCCCGGCTCGGTGCGAGTCTCCTTGAAGGTTAGGTAGAAGTAGAAGCCGGCAGAGCCGCCGATGCAGGCATCGAGGTGCGGGCCGAGATGCTGCTCGATGCCCGCGCGGACGGCGAGAGCCTTTTCCCGGTAGCCGGCGTTGACGGCGCGGAGTTGATCGGCGATGTGGTGGTCGAGCAGGTAGGAGGCCATCTCCTGCACGAAGAGCGGCGCGCTGAAGCCGGTGTCGCTGGTTTTCTGGACCATGGCGTTCATGAAGGGCCCGCCGGGGCCGAGCAGGTAGCCGATGCGGAGTCCGGGGGCAAGGACCTTGGACAGGGTGCCGATTTCGTAGGCGATGCCGAGGCCGTCATCGGGCAGGACGGAGCGGAAGGGCGGTGCGGCGGGGTCGTGGAGAAGGAGCTCGTAGGCGAGGTCGTAGAAGATGGGGATACGGCGGTTCTGGCGGCGGGAGAGGCGGGAGGCGACGTCGAGCAGGGCGCGGCGGCGCGGGTTGGACAGGATGGTGCAGGAGGGGTTGTTGACGGTGACGGCGTAGAAGAACGAGATGTCGTTGACGCCGCCGCCGAGGGCGTCGAGTTTCTGCTCCAGAGTATCCAGACGGGGGCCTTCGGAGTCCTCGGGGACGGCGAGGATGCGGAAGCCCTTGCGTTCGAGGGTGTCGGAGTAGATGTAGTAGTTCGGGTCGGAGGTGACGACGATGCCGGGGGCGAGGACTTCGGCCAGCGCGTCGAGGATGCTGGTGGCGCCGCAGGGGCCGATGATGAGTTGCAGGCGGTCCAGCGTGGCGGCGTCGAGGCCGCCGATGTGATGGCCCAAGAGAAAGTCGCGGATGGAGCAGATGAGGTTGGGCGAGCCGGCGGGGCCGCCGTAGTTGAAGGCCTGCCGGTAGGTGGCAGGGTCGCTGGCGACGGCGCGCATGGCCTGGGTGAGGAGATCGGCGGGGATGGTCTTCTCGTTGACGTAGCCGATGCCGAGGTTGATGTCGAAGCCGTCGCGGTAATCGCCGGCGAAGGCGGTCATCATGCGGTTGACGGGCGAGGGTTCGGTGGAGGAGAAGCCGTAGGGAGAGAGGCTGACGTTCATCGGTGGGGTGACAGGGGAATGCTATCAGGTCGGTCAAGGCGGCGGGGCGAGCCGGCAGATCCAGAGCAGGAAGCCGGCCGCAATGGCGGGCATGCGGCTGAGGTCGCGGAGCAATGAGTTGCCATCGCCGCCGGTGAGCATGGCGCCCTGGCGCATGGCGTACCAACTGAAAGCTTCGGCGACGACCGACATGGCGATGGAGAGGAAGACGCCGGAGCAGCGGGCCGGGGTATCGAGGAGGGAGTGCCAGGCGAACTCAGAGAGGTGCATGGCGGCGGGAAGGATGCCGAGAATGACCAGTCTGGCAAGCCAGGCGGGGCGGAGATGGCGGAAGCGTTGGATGGCGGCGCCAGTGGAGCCGGAGACGGCGGCGAAGAGGACGAACTCGGTCAGGCCGGAACGAGCGGCAACGTGCCAGCCGGCGCGGAGGGAGACGGCGGCAAAGGCCGGAGCGCGGAAGAGGCCGCTACAGAGGGCGGTTTTCCAGTTCCAGATAGGCGTCATAGGAGACGGGCTGGCAGGGCCGTATGCCGGCGTAAGCCTGATAGACGGATTCAAAGACGGCGTCCCAGGAGGCGGCAAGCGCGGAGCGGCGGGCGGCGACGGCGAGCCGGGAACGGAGAGCGGCGTCCAAGGCGAGGTCGACGACGGCGCGGCAGAAATCAGCCGGACCGGTGGTGATGATGCCGTCGTGGCCGTGGGAGACGATGTGGGCAGGGCCGCCGGCGGAGGTGACCACGCAGGGAACGGCTGAGGCCATGGCCTCCTGGACCACGTTGCCGTAGGTGTCGGTTTCGCTGGGAAAGGCAAAGATGTCGAAGCCGGCGTAGGCGCGGGCGAGATCCTTTCCGTGGAGGATGCCGTGGTCGCGCAGTCGGGAGACGTTGGCGTGGAGCCATTCGCGCTCCGAGCCGTTACCGGCGATCTCGATGCGGAAGTCCGTGAACCCGGCCTGGAGAATTGCGCGCTCGACCTCGGCGAGACGGCGGACGCTCTTTTCAGGAGAAAGGCGGCCGACATAACCGATGACGAGGGTTTCGTCGGTCCGGGAACGGCGGGAGGGGGCGTACTGGAGGCAATCGACGCCGCGGCGCATGAGGTGGCAAGGGCGGGACGTTCGGGAGGAGAGGAGGTGGGCGAGTTCCGGGTTGGGGGCAAACAACAGGCGGGCGAGGGAGTAGAAGCGCAGAGTGAGGGCAAGGGCTGCGGATTCGGCCCATGCGGCGAGGCGCGCCGGAGCGGAGCGCGCCAGGCGGCGGCCGGCGTACTGATGGACGTTGGTGTGCCAGGAGGCGGCGAGAGGAAGGCGGAGTTGATGGGCGAGAAGGGCGCCGAGAAGTCCGGGATGGTTGGGGCCAGTGATATGGACCAGATCGGGGGCGAACCCGCGGAGGAGAGACAGGAGGGCGCGGCGGTGGCGAAGCCAGAGGAGGTCGAAGCGGAGATCCTGCTCAAGCTTGAAGCCCACGGGACTGGAGGGGATCTCACAGCGCAGGACCGAGCCGCTCAGCTCGACGGAGAAGCGCGGCCCGGCGTGGACGCTGAGCAGGGGGAGCCCGCGGCGGAGCGCGAACTCCTCGAACCTGCGGCAGGTGAGGGCGACGCCGTTTACCTCGTGGAAGCTGTCGGAGAAGAGGGCGACACGGGGGGTGAGCATTCAAAGCTCAAACTCCGGGGCGGACCGCTGGAGGCCACGCATGACGGCGTGGAGGCGGTGGTTGTCGAGGAGGCGGGCGCAGGCGGCAAAGAGACGGATCAGTGATGGCTCGCGCCCGCCGGCAAAGGCGGCGGAGAGGGGTTCGACCTGGCCGGAGTGGCGCCGGAAGAAGACGCGGTCGTTCCAGCGGGCCCAGCCGTACGTGTGCGCTTCGTTGTCGCGCATGACGTCGGCAAAAGCGGAGAGCAGGCGGAGGAGCAAGGGCTCGCGGAACTGGGGCATGAGGGCGATGCAACTGAAACCGTCTTCTCGAACCTCGGCGACAAACTCGGAGAAGGTGGGCGCGGAGGTGAGATTGAGCAGGGCGTTGGGCTCGCAGCCGTGGCGGTCGCCGCCGGAGATGAGGGGCATGCCGGCGGAGGCGGCGAGGGCGACGGCGCGGCGGTTTTCGCTCCAGGGACGGAGGCCGTTGATTTCGAGGGCGTGAATCCACGGGCGGTGGACGTGGAGGAAGTCCTCGGCCAGTCGCGCGTGAAAGGCGCAGCCACGGTCCTTTTCGTCCCAATAGGGATGGTTGAAGACGATGAGCGCGTCGGGGGATTCGGCGATCCAGTCGAACAGACCGGGGAGGAGGGACTCATCCGGGTTGGCGGTGAATCGGTTGAGTTCGGCGATGCGTTCCGCGGCGCGGCGGGGAGGGATGTTGTGAAGGCCGAGGTGGAAGAAGGTACCGCGCCAGGGGACCGTCCACTCGACGCCCACGGGGGTATCGCGGCTGTCGCCGAGGACCCGCAGGAGCAGGGGCGCTTCGACATTGTCGTGATCGGTGATGGAGACGAAAGGTGCGAGGCCGCGCTGTTCGATCTGATTGCGTTCGAGGATGAGGGCTTCGCGGGGACCGAGGGGAGGGGTCCACCAGGCGGCTGCGTAGTCAAGTTCGCGTTCGTGGAGACGCCGGTAGCGGGCCTCGTAGCGGCGGAGCAAAGCGGCGACAGGCGGGCAGGCCGCGGCGAAACGAGGGATGAAGTCGAGCGATTCGCGGGAGTGGGAGGTGTGGCTGTGGAGGGATACACCGGTCCGGAAACCGCGGAAGGCGCCTGGCCGCCAAGCGGCGCGAAGGAATGGGATTGTCGGCATGGGGGCAGTGTGACCGCCGAGGTTTACATGACGATTCAGGGGGCGTGAATAGTCAAACACAAAGCGCTGGAAATGTTCGAAGCCGCGAAACTCGGCGGGCGCCGGGCGAGGCGATTGAGGCGCGCTCACGGAGTGTTCGCGCGATTTGCATATCGCGTTCACAAAGCGAGAGCAGAATGGCCGTGAGGAAGCTATGGGAACGCATGTCGAGACACCCGATTCGCAGATAATCTCCAGGGCCGGCGAACAGTTCCTGCGCCGGCTGGCGCTGCCGGTGCCGGGCGCGTGGCTCGAAAAGCTGCTGATGCTGGAGCGGCTGGAATGCGTGTACTCGGAGGCGCGGCGCGGCGCGGACGGGGGGCCGATGTTCGGGCCGCTGCTGGCGGCGCTGGGCATTTCCTGCGAGTGCGCGGCGGAAGACCTGGCGCGGATTCCCGCGCGTGGGCCCGTGGTGGTGGTGGCCAACCATCCTTTCGGGTTGCTGGAGGGGCCGGTTCTGGGCGAATTGCTGCTGCGGGTGCGGCCGGACGTTTGTTTCCTGGCGAACTCGGTGTTGAGCATGGCGCCGGAGCTGCGGGAGTACGTCATCCCGGTGGATCCATTCGGCGGACGCGCGGCCGTGCGCGAGAACCGGCAACCGCTGCGCCGGTGTCTGGCGTGGCTGGAGGCTGGCGGGTTGCTGGTGGTATTCCCCGCGGGCGAGGTGTCGTCGCTGCAACTACGACGGCTCAAGGTGGAGGACCCGCCGTGGAACGCGACCACGGCGAGGCTCATCAGGCGGACAGGAGCGACGACGGTTCCAGTATTCCTGCATGGCGGCAACGGAGCGGGATTTCAGACCGCCGGGTTGCTGCATCCGCGGCTGCGGACGGCGCTGCTGGCGCGCGAATTTCTGAACAAGAGAGGAAAGACGGTGCGCGTTGCGATCGGCTCCCCGGTGAGCGCCGCGCGAATGGCCGGGCACGCCACGGAACGCGAGGCGATTGAATATCTGCGGCGCCGCGCGCACAGCCTGCGGTGGCAGTGTGCGGGCGGCGCCGGGCCCGCCCTGGTCCGGGCGCGCCCCGCGGCGCCGGTGGTTGACGCGCAGGATCCGGCGGTGTTGCGGCGCGAGGTGCAGTCGCTGCCGTCATCGCAGCGGCTGCTGGAAGCAGGCGGTCTGGCGGCGTACCTGGCCGAAGCGCGGCAAATCCCGCAAACGCTGCGGGAAATCGGCAGGCTGCGGGAGATTACGTTCCGCCTGGCGGGAGAGGGGACGCGGAGGGCATTGGACCTGGACAGGTTTGACTCGCATTATCAGCACCTCTTCGTGTGGAGCGAGGAGCGGTCCGAGGTGGTGGGCGCCTACCGGCTGGCGCAGACCGATCGAGTCCTGGAGAGCATGGGCACAGCGGGCCTTTACACTGCCAGCCTCTTCCGCCTGCGTCCTGAACTCTTCCTGGAACTTGGGCCGACGATCGAGCTGGGCCGGTCGTTCGTGCGTCCGGAGTACCAGCGCAGCTACCTGCCCCTCTTGCTGCTCTGGAGGGGCATCGGGCAGGTTGTCTTGCGGAATCCGGAGTGCCGTCGTCTCTTCGGTCCGGTGAGCATCAGCGGGGTGTACAGCGCGGCGGCCCGGGAGATTATGGTTTCGTTCCTCAAGGGGAAGTGCCTGGAGCAGCGGATGGGGCGTCATGTGCGGCCACGTCACGGCTTCCGGCCGCGTCCCCTGGTGGCATCAGAGATCCAGGGCCTGACCGCGCCAATGGACGGCCTGGACGATCTGTGTGACGTGGTGGCCGACATCGAGCCCGGAAG
Organism: Candidatus Solibacter usitatus; assembly: GCA_016213245.1. Taxonomy (GTDB): domain Bacteria; phylum Acidobacteriota; class Terriglobia; order Bryobacterales; family Bryobacteraceae; genus Paludibaculum; species Paludibaculum usitatum_A. Next base: position 17,060 of record JACRBC010000055.1, read on the forward strand.
ACGGTCGATTCCGGTGCTGCTGCGACAATACCTGAACGTCGGCGGGCGTTTCCTGGGGTTCAACATGGACAGGGACTTCTCCGGTGTCGTGGATGGCTTGGTGGTGGTGGACCTGCCGCGCACGAACCCCAGGGCACTGCAACGCTATCTGGGCAAGGAAGGGGCGGAGCGGTTCCTGGATTACCATGCAACGGCGGTGGGGCGGGGTTGACGTCGAGGCTTTATCGCGACTCGCGGCGCAGCAGGCGGGGCAGCAGGATCATGGCGCCGCCGAAGAGCAGCAGCGAGACGGCGACGGCGTGGGTGCGGGCCTGCGGGAAGTCGTAGGCGATGAGCTTGTAGCCGCCGAGGATCATGATGGGGTAGACCAGCCAGCGGAACTCCTGGCGCGCCCAGCGGGATCCGGCCCAGGCCAGCAGGCAGGCTGAGGCGGTGAAGAAGCAGGTGCCGGCGACGGCAGAGAAGGAGTGCGAGGCGGCCAGGCCGGCGGCGGAGGCGGCCCACAGAGCGGACCAGTGGATGAGGCCGCCGGCGCCCCACAGGAACGTGGCGATGAGGACGACTCCGGCGGCGCGGGCGAAGGAGTCCTCGTCGAAGTCGCCGCCTTTGCGCACGACGATGCCGTAGCAGAGCGCGGCTGCCAGCGTGGTGGCCAGGAGCAGAGGCAGGCCGGCGGCGGCCTGTTGCGCTCCGCCGAAGAGCTGGAGAGCGGCGAAGGCGGGCAGACCGGACGAGACGGCGGCAAAGGCGAGGTAGGCGATGGAGTGAACCAGCAGCGTTCCGCGGCCGTGATGGGTGGCCATGGCGGCGCCGGTGACGGCCAGCGCGCACCAGACCGGAGACCGCCACAGGCCGGGCAGCAGCACACGCAGTCCGGCGCTGACCAGCAGGACGCCGAAGGTGGAATAGGTGTAGAAGTTGCGGTCGTGGCCGGTGCGGCGGTCGAGCCAGGCGAAGGCGGCCAAATAGCAGGCGAGGCCGCCGCCGAGGAGGAAGACGGCGACGGCCAGGCCGGCGGCGCCGGCGCCCTGAGTGACACGCAGGGCGCCGGTGATGAGGATGACGAGAGCGGCGGCGGTCTGCCCCGTCTCGAAGAAGGAGATGTGCAGGCCGCGGACCAGGGTTCTGATCACTGTGCTGCTGAGGTAAACGGCGAGCAGCGCCCCCTGGAAGGCCAGGGTGACCAGAGGCGAGATGGGCGCGTAGCCCTCCGGCAGACCGCCTTCGCGGGTGACCAGGAACATCATCAGCAGGACGGAGAGGTTGGTAATGAGGGCGGCGGCCCAGCGCAGGCCGAGCCAGTGGTCCCGGCAGGCGGAAAACTCGATGGAGGCGGCGATGAAGAGCAGGGCGGAGACGAAGGGGACCAGGTCGTGAGTAGCGATGATCAGCGCCACGGTGGTGGCGAGGCCTGCCATGGTGGTGATCCAGACAACGGGCGACTTCTCGTGCTTCCAGGCGATGGCCATGCCGAGCGCGGCGAAGGCCGAAAGCACGGCGGCGGTGGCGGCATGGGGCAGGACGTGGAAGCGGACGGTGGTCTCCCAGAGCATGGGATAGAGAACCAGGACGGCGGTGAGGCCGTGCAGCGTGACGGCGAGGCGATTTCCGGCCGGGGTCCGCACCGCGCAATAGAGCCACCAGGCGGCGTAGGCGACGGCGGCCAGAACGCCGGCCTGTGCCGGCAGCACCTGGTTTTCGGTGACGGCGCGCAGGAGGTAGGCGCCGCCCAGGCCGAGCAGGGCGCGGCCGAACAGTGCCATGGAGCCCTCCACCGGGGCGATGGTGCGGGCGGCGTCGAGGCCCCGAAGCGCCGGAAGCGCCATGTCCTCCTGCGGCTCGTGTGGCGCTGCAAGTTGAGAGTCGACCCGCGCTTCCAGGGCGGCCAGCCGCCGCTTGACCTCAGCCAACTCCCGGGCCAGGGCCTCGATCTGGTTGAAAGGTTGCATGCGGCGTTTCCTTGTCTGGCGCCGCCGGACCCGGCTAGGAGACGTGGGTCTCGTGCTCGGACCACGGCGGGAGCAGTTTGACCAGCGCCCACAGAATAAAGAACGGCAAGATGAGCAGGAAGAGCGCCGGTAGCAGGCCTTCCTTGGTGGCGAAGCCCATTTTGTAGGTGGTGTAGCCGAGGAAGCTCTTGGAGAAGAGCTGGCCGCCGATAACCACGTTCCAGCGCATGGCGAAGATGCCGATCAGCGTCAGTACGCTGGCCATGACGACCATGCCGCGCCGCGCCGTGTCGGTCAGCTTGATGACCTGCGTGAGAGCCAGCAGGGTGAGCGGGACCAGAGTGCCGAGAATGATCTGGATGACGATCTGCGAGTTGTAGAGCCGCGTGTGGACCATGAAGTCGAGCGAGTGGAAGCTCTCGTCGGCCTCGTAAATGCGGTGGATCAGGTCGAGCATCTCGAGCGAGAAGTCGATGACGAAGGCGTAGAACAGATAGCGCGCGATAGTGTCCACGCAGACCTGGTCGATCTCGACATCGCGAATCCAGCAGATCACCACATAGAGCAGCAGCACGGCGGCGATGCCTGAGACCATCGCCGAGAAGAGAAACACAATGGGCATCAGCGGCGTGGACCACCACGGGTTGGCCTTGATGGAGCCGAAGATGAAGCCGACGTAGCCGTGGAGGAGGAAGGCCGAGGGGATGCCGATGATGGTCAAGATCCAGCCGGCGCGCTCGTCCACGTGGCAGGCCGCGGGGCTGATGTTGTCCGAGCCGAGCGTGAGGGCCTTGTAGAGCCACCGCAGCGGGCCGGTGGTGGTCTTCGATAGCACAACGATCTCGCGCCGGTAGTCGAGCCAGATTTCCAAAAGCAGGACGACCATCAGGTACCAGAGGTAGACAAAGCCGAACATCGCCATGGCCGATGAGGGGTGCGGCGTGAGGTACATCTCAAACGACCGCTCCGGGTGGCCGAGGTGCAATTGCAGGGGCAGCGGCGCCACCAGCAGGAAGCTCAACGCGGTGAGCAGCGCCAGGCGGTAGGTGGGTTTCACGGCGTCCACCTTGAACACACGCTCGAGCGATGCCAGGATGAATGCGCCGGCCACCAGGCCGGTGATGAACGGATAGAGCACAATGAGGATGCTCCACTGGAGCTCCACCTCATTGGGGTACATGAAGCCTTCGACGCCCTGAAGTAGTGGTTCCATGAATGATCTCCTCTAGCGAACCGAGCCGTCGAGGCCCTTGTAGTAGACCTTGGATCCGGTAGCCATCTGCGGTTTCAGCACCTGGACGGAGTTGTCGCGCAGGAACTCGTGGACCGGATCCTGGGGGTCCTTCAGGTCGGCGAGCTGCCGCGCCCCGGTGGGGCAGGATTCGCAGCAGGCCGTGGTCAGGCCCTGCGTGATGCGGTGGTAGCAGAGGCTGCACTTTTCCACCGTCTCGGTCTCCGGATTGATGAAACGGCAGCCGTACGGGCACGCCTGCACGCAGTAGCGGCACCCCAGGCAGTATTGCGTGTCGACCAGCACCACGCCGTCGGGGCTCTCAAAGGTGGCGCCCACGGGGCAGACCTGCACGCACGGCGAGTGCGCGCAATGGTTGCAGATCTTGGGGACGAAGAAGGCTTTGGCGCCGGAGCGGTACTTCTCGGGGAAGCCCTCGCGGCCGCCTTCAGGGGAGTCCACTTCGGGCTGCTCGGCGGTCCAGTCCTTGACGTAGTAGCGTTCGATCCAGGTGCGGTAGAAGCCCTGGGGGACATCGTTTTCAGCCGCGCACCCGCGGACGCAGTTGCCGCAGCCGATGCACTTGCCGATGTCGATGGTCATCGCCCACCAGTGGTCCCGCATGCGGTACTTGGGGTCGGCCACGGCGGCGGAGGAGGTCTCGCCCCGCAGGGCTTCCAGTCCCGCCGCGGCTGCCGCGGTGAGGATGATGAACTTTCCGGACTGCTCCAATACTTCGCGACGTGTCGAATCAGACATTGTCTTGTGCCTCCGGGTTCATATCTTCGGGGCGTGCGCCTGATGGCAGGCGTTGCAGGGGCTGCCGCCGGAGTGAGTCTTGGTGACCACCTGGGGGAAACCCTTGGGTTTGGCGACGTTCGCCTCATGGCAGCGGGCGCACAAAACGGCCGTGTCCGGCAGCGCCGGCTTGGCGGCTTTCGGATCGCCGGCGTTGGCGTGTTTGGCCTGCGGACCGTGGCACGCCTCGCAGGCCACGCCGGCATGCTTACCGGTCTTGCGCTTAGCCACCACCTCGTCGTGACATCCGGCGCAGACCTCCTGCCCGGCGAAGCGGATGGGGTGCTTGCGGTTGTCATCCATCGCCCCGGGGCGGAAGTGCCCGTAGTGGCCGAAGTCCTTCGGGATGATGACCTGGCGCACGGCCACGAACAGTACCGTGCCGGCGGCAAAGATGACCAGGGGGCGGATCAGATGGCCCGCGTCCCGCATAGTCTGCTTCATGGACGACTCCTCATGGCCGTCAGAGTTAGCACTTGACCTGCCAGATGGCCCGAGTGTACGAAAAATTCCAGATAAGGAGAGAAAAAGAGGCGAAAGACGTTTGTTTCCGCAACATCCGGCCCCCTGGGCGGGTCATGGTGGGGGTCAGCGGCTCAGCACGCGTGTGCGGGATTTGACCCACCCCGGGCCGGAAGCTTGACCCAGAGGTGCGTGAATCAGCGCAAGAGCGCGGTTTGAAGGAGTTTACGCGAGCCGCGCCCGCACCCAGGCGACCCAGGCGTCCAGCCCCTCGCCGCTGCGGCAGGAGACGGGGAAGGTGACCAGGCCGGGATTGAGGGTCTGTACGCCGCGCGTGAAATAGTCGAGCCGGAAGTCGGTGTACGGGATGAGGTCGATCTTGTTGACGAGCAGGACGCCGACGCCGGAGTACATCTTGGGGTACTTGTAGGGCTTGTCGTCGCCTTCCGGAACGGAGGCGACCAGGACGTTGAGGTGCGCGCCCAGCGACCAGGACGACGGGCAGACCAGGTTGCCGACGTTTTCGATGAGGAGCAGCCGGACGCCGTCGAGGTCGATCAGGCCGAGGGCGTCGCGCACCATGGCCGCCTCCAGGTGGCACTTGCCGCCGGTATTGACGTGCACCGAGCGCGCGCCGGCGCGCTGGGAGCGCTCGGCGTCAAACGCCGCTTCCGACGTGTCGCCGTTGATCATGGCGACGCCGCAGTCCGGCTTCAAAGCGGCGACCGTGCGCTCCACCAGCGACGTCTTGCCCGCGCCGGGCGAGGCCATCAGGTTGAGCGCCAGGATGCGGCGCGAATCCAGAAGCGCGCGGGTTTGGGCGGCGATGGAGTCGTTGGCCGAGAGGACCTTCTCGACGACGGGGATGCGGGTGGTCATTCTGGAGTGGAGACCTCGATGGATTCAACGTAGCACTCGCGGCCGCCGTGCGGCATGGCGTGGGCGGAGCCGCAGAGGGGGCAGAGGAAGTCCTGCTGGCGGACGGAGAAGGGCTTCTGGCAGTCGAGGCAGAAGAGCGTGCCGGGCTCCCGCTTAAAGTGCAGCGTGGCGGATTCGGCCACGGTGCCGCGCGAGAGCTCATCCCAGAAGAGCTGGATGGAGTCGTCCACGTAGGCGGAGAGTTCGCCGATCACCAGGTGGACATCGGTGACGCGCGCGCCGGCGGCGTGATTCAGCACGATACCGAGGATGGACTCGGTGATGGAGAGCTCGTGCATGGGAGGTCAGCAGATTCTCGGCAGTTGTTCACCGCTGAGCAGGTCGATGATGCGCGAGCCGCCGATGGGAGACTCCATCGTGACCAGCGGCTCGCCGAGGCGCTCGACGTGGCCGATGATGGACGCCGCCGGCAGAATGCTGATGGCCTGGTCGGCCTGGTCGGCCGGCAGGAAGGCCACGAAACGGCCCTCGTTGGCGACGTAGAGCGGATCGAGGCCGAGAATCTCGCAGGCGGCGCGCACGTCCTGGCGCGTCTGGATGGCGGACTCGGTGAGGCCCAAGCGGGCGCGGGCGCTGAGCGAGATCTCGACCAGGGCGGAGGCCAGCCCGCCGCGCGTGAGATCGCGCAGGCAGCGCAGTTGAATGCCGCCGCCGAGCAGCGCCTGGACCTCGCCGGCCACCGGCGCCGAGTCCGAGGTGATGTCGCTTTCAAACTGCAGCCCTTCGCGCGAGCTCATGATGGCCATGCCGTGGCGGCCGATGTCGCCGGAGAGCAGAATGGCGTCGCCGGCCCGGATGGAGGCTGGCTCCAGCACCAGCGCGTGTTCGAAAAAGCCGATACCGGAGGTGTTGATGTAGAGGCCGTCGGCCTTGCCGCGCTCCACCACCTTGGTGTCGCCGGTGACGATGCGCACGCCGCAGGCGCGGGCCGCCGCCGCCATGGATTCGACCACGCGCCACAACGTCTCCATCGGCAGGCCCTCTTCCAGAATGAAGGCGGCGGAAAGAGAGTGCGGCGTCGCTCCGCTCATGGCCAGGTCGTTGACCGTGCCGTGCACGGCCATGGAGCCGATGTCGCCGCCTGGGAAGAAGAGCGGCGTGACGACGAAGCTGTCGGTGGTGAAGGCCAGGCGCGAGCCGGAGACGGCCAGCACGGCGGAGTCGGTGTCGCTCTGCGGATCGAAGGCGGCAGCGAACAGTTGCTGGATGAGGTTGCGCATCAGCCGGCCGCCGCCGCCGTGCGCCATCAGCACATGCGGATAGGTGGTGAGGGGAATGGGGCAGGAGAGCGTGAAATCAGGCATGAGGCTTGTACCTGTAATAGGCCGAGCAGGCGCCTTCGGTTGAGACCATGGTGGCGCCGAGCGGCGACTCGGGCGTGCAGCGCGTGCCGAAGGCCGGGCACTCATTGGGCTTCTTCACGCCGCGCAGGATCTGGCCGCTGATGCACTCGGCGGGCTCGTCCACCTCGCCGGTGAGCAGCGTGAAACGGTTCTCGGCGTCGTACTCGGACCACGACTCCCGCAGCCGCAGGCCGCTTTGGGGGATTTCGCCGATGCCGCGCCACTTGCGCGGCGAGATCTCGAAGACCTCGCGGACCGAGGCGCGCGCGGGTTCGTTGCCCTGGCGGCGCACGGCGCGCGCGTACTGGTTTTCCACCTCCGCGCGGCCCTCCTCCAGTTGCCGGACGCAGAGATAGATGCCTTGCAGAATGTCGAGCGGCTCGAAGCCGGTGACCACGATGGGCACGCCGTAGCGGGCCGCGAGCGGCTCGTACTCCTCGTAGCCCTCCACCGTGCAGACGTGCCCGGCGGCCAGGAAACCCTGCACGCGGCATTCGGGCGACGCGAGTATCGCCTCGATGGCCGGCGGCACCAGCACGTGCGAGACCAGGATGGAGAAGTTGGCGACGCCGCTGCCGCGCGCATGGCGCACGGCCATGGCGTTGGCCGGCGCGGTGGTCTCAAAGCCGACGGCGAAGAAGACCACCTGCCGCTGCGGGTTGCGCCGCGCCAGCTCCACCGCCTCCAGCGGCGAGTAGACGATGCGCACATCGCCGCCCTGGGCCTTCACCGAGAGCAGATCGGTGCTGGAGCCGGGAACGCGCAGCATGTCGCCGAACGAGGTGAAGATCACCTCCGGCCGGCGGGCGAGCTCAATGGCTTTGTCGATCTGCTCCAGCGGCGTGACGCAGACCGGGCAGCCGGGGCCGTGCAGCAGCGTGATGGCGGGCGGCAGGAGCTGATCGATGCCGAAGCGCAGAATGGAATGCGTCTGGCCGCCGCAGACCTCCATGATGCGCCACTCGCGAGTGGTGACGGCGTGGAGCGCGGCGGAGAGCTCGCGGGCGGCGGCCGGATCGCGGAACTCGTCCAGGTACTTCATGCCGCCTCGCCGCCGGGTGCGTCGTCGATTGTTTCTGCGCCGGCCGGCTCCAACTGGCGGAGCAGTTCCAGCGTCTTCTGTGCCTCTTCTTCGTCCACCGTGTTGAGGGCGAAGCCGACGTGGACCAGAACGTAGTCGCCGGGCACGGCTTCGGGCGTGTAGGCGAGCGAGACCTCCTTGATCACGCCGCCGAACGACACGCGCGCCATGCGCGTGATTGGGTCGTCGCCGGTGATGTCGACGATCTGGCCGGGAACGGCTAAGCACATGGCGGACCTCCTGATCGAAGCGCCGCGGCCAGGATCTGGCCGGCGGCCACGGCGCCGTCGTTGGGCGGCAGCGCCTGGTGAGTATAGACCTTGAAACCAGCGCCGCCGAGCGCGGCGGAACACTGTTCGGTGAGCAGCGCGTTCTGAAAACAGCCGCCGGTCAGCAGCACCTTTTGAATGGCTGCCTTCCTGGCGACTCCCACAATCATACCGACAAGAGCATGATGGAACACCGCCGCCCGGTCCTCGATGGAGCCCTTGGCGGAGGCGAGGTGCTCGATCAGAGGCTGCCAGTCCGTGCCGCACTCCACCGTCTCCGAGGTGTTGGAGCGGCGAGCGGCAAACTCCAGCCGCATCGCCGCCTCGCCCTCGAAGGAAGAGACGGGACACAGGCCGAGCAGCGCGGCGGCGGCGTCGAACAGCCGTCCCGCGCTGGTTGTCGCCGGGCAGTTCAAACGGCGGGCCAGCATCGACTCCAGCACCTGCCACTCGGCCGCCTGAAACAAATGCCGGGCCAGCTCTTCCCGGCCGATTTCGTGCAGCAGGCCGAGCAGCGCGCGCCGCGGCTCGCGAACCGCCTGCTCGCCGCCGGGCAGAGAAAACGGCCGCAGATGCGCGATCCGCCGGCAGCGGGCGCCGTCGAACAGCAGAAACTCGCCGCCCCACACGGTCGCGTCCGTACCGTAGCCCGAGCCGTCCCAGGAGACGCCGAGCAGCGGCGCTTCGATGTGATGCTCCAGCACTCCCGCCAGAACGTGCGCCTCGTGATGCTGCACGCGCGTGACGGGCAGGCCCAGCGACTCGGCCGAGCGCGTGGAGCCGTAGTCGGGGTGGAGATCGCAGGCCACCCCCGTTGGGCGCAATTGATAGGTCTCCCTCATGTCGGAGAGTGCCCGCCGGTGGCTCTCCACCGCGGGCAGCGTGGAGAGGTCCCCCAGGTGCTGGCTGACGAAGACCAGGCGGCCGCGCGAGAAGGCGACGGTGTTTTTCATGTGTGCGCCGGTGGCCAGCAGCTCGGGCAGGTCGACCGGGGAAGGGAGGGGCAGCGGCGCGTAGCCGCGCGCGCGGCGCAGCAGCACGGGCTGGCCGCCGATGAAGCGCACGATGGAGTCGTCCACCGGGCGCAGGATCGGGCGGTCGTGCATCAGGAACAGGTCGGCTACGGCGCCGAGCCGGTGCAGCGCTTCGCCGTTGTCGATGCAGATGGGCTCGTCGCTGAGATTGCCGCTGGTGGCGACGATGGCGAAGCCGAGCTCGTCCAGCAGCAGCGTGTGCAGCGGCGAATAGGGCAGCATCAGCCCGAGAAAGGGATTGCCGGGGGCGATCTCATCCGGCAGTTCGTTGTCGTGCTCCACCAGCACGATGGGCGCCTGCGGCGAGCGCAGCAGTTGGAGCGCCTCCTCGCTCGCCGGCCACGACGGCGCCATCACCGCGAACGGTTTCGTGGGGCGCCGCTTGCGCCGGCGCAGCTCGGTGATGACGGCCGCGTTGCGCGCATCGCAGATCAGGTGGAATCCACCGATGCCCTTCAAAGCCACGATGCGGCCGTCGCGCACCGCCTGCGACGTTTGGAGCAGCGCTTCGTGCCCGGCGGCCAGAGTCTGCCCCGCCGGCGCGCACAGTGTGAGCCGCGGGCCGCAATCGGCGCAACAGTTGGTCTGCGCGTGGAAGCGCCGGTCGGCGGGATCTGTGTACTCGGCCAGGCACGCCGGACACATGGGGAAACGGTCCATGGAGGTCTGCGGGCGGTCGTAAGGCAAGCCGCGGACGATGGAGTAACGCGGGCCGCAGTGCGTGCAGGTGGTGAACGGGTAACGGTAGCGGCGGTTGCGCGGGTCGCCGATGTCTTTGAGGCACGCGGTGCAGATGGCGAGGTCCGGCAGCAGGTAGGCGGCGGGCTCGCCGGAGGAGTCGCTGTGGCGGACGGCGAACTCGCCGCCGCCCTGCTCCGCGATCGCCTCGGATGAAAAGCCGCTGACCACGGCGTTGGCTGGCGGTCCGGCCCGCAGTTCCTCTTGGAACGCTTCGACGGACGCTGTCGGCCCTTCGACTTCGATGCAGACGCCCTGGATGGAGTTCAACACATAGCCGGCCAGCCCGCGCGCCCGCGCCAGTCGGTAGACGTGAGGCCGGAAGCCCACCCCTTGCACAGCCCCGGTGATGCGGATGCGAAGGCGCATCGGAGAAGCATCCATGATACGAGGATGATACGACGCCGCGCTCCGCCGCTTGGGCTAGTCTGGTGTTGAAAGGACCTCCCTGTCGAGAGCCATGAAGAAGATCTACATCGCCTCCTACCACCAGTCGAAGTTCGGCAAGTTGATGGACATGACCGTGCCGGACATCGTTCGCGCCGCCGTCGACGGCGCCTGCTCGCAGATCGGCGCGCCTGCGTCGGCGCTGGACACGGGCTCGCTCGGCGCGGCCTGCAACTTCTCGCTCAATGAACAGGGGCTGCTCGCCGGGCTGCTGGCCGGCGTGCCAGGCATGGAGAGCAAGCCCATCGAGACCGTGGAGAACGCCTGTGCCTCCGGCGGTCAGGCCGTGCTCAGCGTCATCCAGAAACTGCTGCTCGGCCTCGGCGAGACCGGCATCGCCGCCGGCTATGAGAAGATGCGCGACGCCGAGGGCAAGATGGACGGCAAGCTCATCGGCAAGGTGCTCGGCTACTTCTCCCATCCGGACGACCGCCAGGGCAAGCTCTTCGTCTTCCCGCACATCTTCGCCGAGGTGATGCGCGACTACATGGCCGTCCACGGCGTGCCCGAGGAGCACCTGGCGCAGATCGCCGTCGAGGAGTACGCCAACGCCAAACACAATCCCTGGGCGCAGATGAGCAAGGTGCAGATCACCCTCGAACAGGCGATGAAGATCGAGGGGCTCAACCGCTACGTCGTCGAGGGACTGCCGCTGAAGACCTACGACTGCTCGCAGATCACCGACGGCTACGCCGCGCTGATCCTGGCCACCGAGGAGGGTCTCAACCGCCTGGGCGTGAAGAAGCAGGACGCCGTCGAGATCGCCGGTTGGGCGCAGGCCACCGATCCGCTCGCGCGCGCCGGGCGCGACGTGCTGCGCCCGGCCGGCGCCGGCAGGGCGATGTGCAAGGCCTACGGCATGGCCGGCCTCACTCCGGCCGACGTCAACGCGGCCGAGGTCCACGACTGCTTCAGCGTCATGGGCGCCATTGGCACGGAGGTGATCGGCAAAGCCGCGCCGGGCCTCGGCGCGCGCTACTGGGTCGAGGGCAAGGCGCGGCCGGACGGCGAGTGCGGCATCAACACCTCCGGCGGGCTCATCGCCAAGGGCCACCCCATCGGCGCCACCGGCGTGGCCATGATCGGCTGGGCGGCGCTGCAACTGCTGGGCAAGGCGCCGGCGGAGCTGCAAGTGAAGGACGCGCGCGCCGCCGCCACGTTCAACATCGGCGGGCCCATCTGCGCCTCGGTGTGCACCGTGCTGAAGCCCGGCTGACCGGCTTGCATCCTTACGCATACGAATGGAATGTTCGTGCTACGATGGCATCCATGATACCGATGCCACGCACTCTTTTCGTTGCGGTTTTCGTGCTGCTGCCGGCCGGCGGGCAAGAAAAGGACGACAAGCCCGTCATCCCCGTGTTGCACCAGAGCATCGTCGTGCGGGCCGCGCCGGTCGAGGTGACCATCGAGCGGCGGAACGCCGAGGTGGTGCAGAAGTCCCTCTTTTCGCGCGACGACCAGGTCTTCCACCTGCTCGACGCGGGAATCAACGCCGGCCAGCACGAGGGTGGCGCCAAGAGCCTGGAGATCCGGCGATTCGGTTTCAATCTCGACCACGGCGGAGTCAGCGGCGGGCTGAAGGTGATGACCGACGGGGTTCAGCAGAACCTCGGCACGCAGGGCCACGGGCAGGGCTACCTCGGCAACCTCAAGAGCCTCACGCCGGAACTGGTTCAGGAGGTCAACCTGATCAACGGGCCGTTCAGCGCCGAGTACGGCGACTTCAGCGGGCTGGGCGTGGTGCACATCCTCACCCGCGAGTCGATGCCGGATGAGTTCACTCTCCGGCTGCAAGGCGGCTCCTTCGACACCGCGCGCGGCTTCTTCGCTTATAGCCCCAACCTGACCACAACCGACGCGCTGGTTGCCTACGAGGGCTCCTATGCCAACGGGCCGTTCATCAATCCGCTCGGTTACCGCCGCGACAACCTGACCGCGAACATCACCCGACGGCTGTCGGAAAAGCGCCAGGCCGCCGTCAAGGCCAACTTCGGACGAGGCGTGTCGGACTCCTCCGGACAATTGCCCGTCGACGAGATTGACGCCGGCCGCCTGAACCGCTTCGGCGCCATCGACTCGACCAACGGCATCCGGCAATGGAACGGCACCCTGGCCGGCTACCTGCGCCAGGAGGGGACGCGGGGCGATGTTCTCAAGTTGGATGGCTTCGTGGGCCGCACCCTCTTCGACCACTTCATGAACTTCACGTTCTTTCTGAACGACCTCACCGGCGGCGACGCCTTCCAGCAGCACGATTCACGTCTTCAGCAGGGCGCCAACGCGCAGTACCTGCGGCCGCACAAGCTCCTCGGCATGACGGCTTATCTCTCGAGCGGCGCCAACTTCCACGGCAACCAGATCAACGTGTCGCTTTACCCGCGCCAAGGGCGTGTGCCCACCGGGGTGACCACGCGCGCCAACGCCGCCATCACCAACGGCGCGGGCTACGTCCAGGAGAACGTCAGCCTTTTCGGCGGGAAAGTGCTGGCCGGCGCCGGAATGCGCTTCGACGCCTTCCGCTTCGCCGTCACCGATCGTCTCGATCCCGATTCCAGCGGCGTCCAAACCGCCGGCCGCTGGCAGCCCAAGGCGAGCCTCTCCTTCACGCCCTCGTCCAGGGCGCCTCTCACCTTGTTTGCCAACTACGGCCGCGGCATCTCGACTTCCGACGCCCGAGCCATTGTGAAGCGCCCGCGGATGGAGCGGGTGGCCACCACGGACTTCACGCAGGCCGGCCTGGCGGCGCGCACCGGCAGGTTCTCGGCGCAAAGCTCGGCGTTCCTCATCGAACGTTCCAACGAGCAGGTCTATGTGCCCGACGACGGCAGTATCGAGTTCCGCAGCCCCAGTCGTGCCTACGGCTTCGAGACCAAGGCCTCGCTTGAACTCACCCGCTTCGTCTTCCTGAATGGCGGCTTCACGAAAGTCGCCAACGCTTTCTACACGGGCGTTCCGCGCGCGTACGTGGAAGCGGCGCCCCATTTCGTCGCCAACGCGGGCCTGACCGTTTCGGGCTGGCGGGGCTGGAGCGGCTCGCTGCGCATGCGTGCCATCAACCACTACCGGCTGGACGGGGAGGACCCTGCCGTCGCCGCCGGGGGCCACACCGTCTTCGATCTGGGCCTCTCGCGCCGCATCACGCGAGACGTGGACTTCAGTTTCGCCGCCGACAACCTGCTGAATCGTCCCTACTACGAAACGCAGAACTACTTTGAATCCCGCCTTCCCGGGCAGGAGCCGCGCTTCCGCGTGCACGCCACGCCGGGCTATTCGCGGACGCTCATCGCCGGCATCAGCGTGCGCCTGCGGCGCAAGTAGCTCCGCGGCCCACTCATCGTTCGCCCGCGCGAGACATACTGGTTAGAACATGACCCGGGAAGTGCACGTCGTGGATTCGCACACCGGCGGCGAGCCCACGCGCGTCGTCATCGCCGGCGGGCCCGATCTCGGCCTCGGTTCCATGGCCGGGCGGCTGATCCGCTTCAAGACGGAGCACGACCGCTTCCGCTCCGCGGTGGTGAACGAGCCGCGCGGCTCGGACGCCCTCGTCGGCGCGCTGCTGTGCCAGCCCGTGGATCCTGCCTGCGCCGCCGGCGTCATCTTCTTCAACAACGTCGGCTACCTGGGCATGTGCGGCCACGGGACCATCGGCCTGGTCGCCACCCTGGCCCACCTGGGCCGTATCAAGCCGGGCGTGATCCGCATCGAGACGCCGGTGGGCGAAGTAAGCGCCGAGCTGCACCAGTCCGGCGAGGTCACCGTCGCCAACGTCCCCAGCTACCGCCTGGCCCAGGATGTGCCGGTCGAGGTGGAAGGCTACGGCGTGGTGCGCGGCGACATCGCCTGGGGCGGCAACTGGTTCTACCTGGCCGGCTCATCGCCCTACGAACTCGACCTCGCGAATCTCGAGCCGCTCACCGAATTCACCTGGCGCATCCGGCAGGCGCTGGTTCGAAACGGCATCACCGGCAAGGACGGCGCCGAGATCGACCACGTGGAAGTGTTCGGTCCGCCGCGCGGGCAGGCCGACAGCCGCAACTTCGTGCTCTGCCCGGGCAAGGCATACGACCGCTCCCCCTGCGGCACCGGCACCAGTGCCAAGCTGGCTTGCCTCTACGCCGACGGCAAGCTGGCGGAAGGCGCCGTGTGGCGGCAGGAGAGCATCGTCGGCTCCGTATTCGAAGGGAGCGTCACGGTGCGCGGCGGCATGCTGTTGCCCCGCATCCGGGGCAGCGCCTTCGTCAACGCCGAGGCGCGCCTGGTGCTGGACGGACACGATCCTTTCTGTTGGGGAATTCGCCGATGAACCACAGCGCCGACGTCGTCATCGCCGGCGGCGGCATTGTCGGCGCGGCCTGCGCCTACGAGTGCGCCCGGGCCGGGCTCTCGGTGACGGTGATCGAGGGCGCCATCATCGGCGGCGGCGCCAGCGCGGCCGGCATGGGCCACATCGTGGTGATGGACGACTCCGAGGCGCAGTTCAATCTCACGCTGCTTTCGCAACAGCTCTGGAGCGAGCGCGTGGCGGAGATGACTGACGGGGTCGAGCACCTCCCCTGCGGCACCCTCTGGGTGGCTGCCGATGAGGAAGAGATGGCGGAGGTGCGCCGCAAGCGCGCGTTCTACTCGCAGCGTGGCGTGCCCGTTGAGATGCTCGATTCACGCCAGCTCGCCGAGGCCGAGCCGCACCTGCGTCCGGATCTGGCCGGCGGCCTGCTGGTCCCCGGCGACAGCGTGGTCTACCCGCCCGTCGCGGCGCGGTGGCTGCTCGACCGCTGCGGCGCGCGCGTCCTCACCGGCGTCCCCATCGCGACGCTCGACGACAACGGCGCGACGCTCGAGGACGGATCGCGCGTCTCCGGCGGCGTGATCGTCAACGCGCTGGGCGCGAAGGCCGCGCGCCTCATGCCCTCCATCCCTGTCACGCCGCGCAAGGGCCACCTGGTCATCACCGACCGCTATCCGGGCTTCCTCCGCCACCAACTGGTCGAGCTCGGCTACCTCAAGAGCGCCCACTCCGCCGGCGCCGATTCGATTGCTTTCAATGTCCAGCCCCGCCGCACCGGCCAGGTGCTGATCGGCTCGTCCCGCCAGTTCGGCGCCGATCACAAGGGGATCGATCAGCCCATCCTCAGCCGCATGTTGCGGCGGGCGGCCGAGTACATGCCGCGAATCGGTTCCTTGATCGCCATCCGCGCCTGGACCGGCTTCCGCGCCGCTACACCCGACCACTTGCCCCTGATCGGCCCCATGCCCGGCGCCTCGCGCCTCTGGCTCGCCACCGGCCACGAAGGACTGGGCGTCACCACCGCTCTGGCCACCGGCAGGCTGATCGCCGATCAGATCACCGGGCGCAGTTCGCCCATCGACGCCGCGCCCTACCTCCCCGCCAGGTGCATCCATGGCTGAGCGCGTCACCATCTTCGTCGACGGCCGGCCCATCGCCGCCGAACGTGGCGCCACCGTCGCCGCCGCCATGCTCTCGGCCGGCATCCGCGCTTTCCGTCACTCGGTCTCCGGCGAACCTCGCGCCCCGCTGTGCGGCATGGGCATCTGTTTCGAGTGCCGCGTGACCATCGGCGGCGAGCCGCACCGCCGCGGCTGCCAGACGCTCTGCCAGGACGGACTGGAGGTCTCCACCACGTGAGCGCTCCAGCCATTGTCGTCGTCGGCGCCGGACCAGCCGGAGTCGCCGCCGCCTGCCGGGCCGCCGGGTGCGGCAGGCGCGTCGTGCTGCTCGACGACAACCCCGCGCCCGGCGGCCAGATCTGGCGCGGGGACCGGCAACAGCGCTGGTTGGCCCGCCTGGCCGATTCCGGCGTCGAGGTGCGCTGCGGGACCACCGTTTCGGGGCTGGAATTGCCCGGCGCAACGACTATCCTCGCCACGGGCGCCCGCGAGCTTTTCCTCCCCTTTCCCGGCTGGACCTCGCCCGGCGTCACCGGCGCGGGCGGATTGCAGGCGCTGATCAAATCCGGCTTCAGCATCGCCGGCAAGCGCGTCGTCGTCGCCGGCAGCGGGCTCCTGCTTCCCGCCGTCGCCTCCCTCGTCCGCAAGAGCGGAGGCAGCGTCGTTCTGATTGCGGAACAGACCTCGGCCATGAACATGGCCGCATTCGCGGCGGCATTGCTCTCGCGTCCGGAGAAGCTCGCGCAGTCGGCCGAGGCGGCGCTGTCACTGCTTGGGGTTCCCTACTTCACGCGGTGCGTCGTGGAGTCTTTCGATGGCGGGCGGGTGCGCCTGCGCCGCGGCAACGCCATCTTCGAATGCGACACCGACTACCTCGCCAGCGGCTTCGGACTCGTCCCTAACACCGAGCTGGCGGCTCTGCTCGGCTGCCGGCTCCTCGCTGGCGCGGTGGAAGTTGACGAGTTCCAGCAAACCACCGTCGCCGGTGTCTACGCCGCCGGCGAGTTGACCGGCATCGGCGGCGTGGAGAAATCCCTGGTCGAAGGCGAGATCGCCGGCCTGGCCGCCGCCGGCGCAGTGGACGAGGCCCGCGCGCTGTTCGGACGCAGCCGCCGCGCTCGACGCTTCTCCGCCGCGCTGAATCGCGCCTTCGCACTGGACGGCGGCCTGCGCGCGCTGCCGCGCGACGAAACGCTGGTCTGCCGCTGTGAAGACGTCTCCCACTCCCGGCTCAAGGGCTTGGCCTCCTGGCGCCAAGCCAAGCTCCACACCCGCTGCGGCATGGGCCCGTGCCAGGGCCGCGTCTGCGCCGCCGCCGCGCAGTTCCTCTATGGTTGGAACGATCAGTCCCCGCGCCCGCCCGTATTCCCCGTGCCCGCCGGCCTGCTCGCCGATCCGGGCAGCTTCGAAGGAGAACCCACATGAACTGGAACGGAGTCATCCCCGCCATCACCACACCGTTCAACACTGACCTCAGCGTCGATTACGCCTTCTTCGCCCGGCACTGCACTTGGATGATCGATAGCGGCTGCTCCGGCATTGTCGCTCTCGGCTCTCTCGGCGAGGGCGCCACGCTCAGCTTCGACGAGAAGCGCGGGGTGCTGAGCACCGCTGTCGGGGCCGTGGGAGACCGTGCGCCCGTCGTCGCCGGCGTCTCCGCGCTCAGTACCGCCGAGACCGTGGCCATCGCGCGGATGGCCGCCGATTGCGGCTGCTCCGGCCTCATGGTCCTGCCGCCCTATGTCTACGTGGGCGACTGGCGCGAATCCAAGGCCCACGTCTCGGCCATCCTCCGCGCCACCCCCCTGTCCTGCATGCTCTACAACAACCCCATCGCCTACAAGACCGACTTCCTTCCCGAACAGGCCGCCGAACTGCTCAACGAGCACGCCAACCTGGAGGCCATCAAGGAATCGAGCGCCGACATCCGCCGCATCGCCGCGCTTCGCGTGCTGGCCGGCGACAGGTTGAAGATCCTGGCCGGCGTCGACGACCTCATCTTCGAGGCCGGCCTGGCCGGCGCGACAGGCTGGATCGCGGGACTGGTCAACGCCTTCCCCGCCGAGAGCGTCGAACTCTTCGACGCCTCCATCCGCGGCGACCGCGACCGCGCTTTCGCGCTCTACCAGTGGTTCCTTCCCCTGCTCCGCATGGACACCGTGCCGAAGTTCGTCCAGCTCATCAAGCTCGCCCAACAGGAGGCCGGCATGGGCAGCGAGCGCGTCCGGCCGCCGCGGCTCGAGCTCACGGGAACAGAGCGCGAAGCGGCGCTGGCGGTGATCCGCGCAGCGCTCGCCTCGCGCCCTTGAGTTCTACTGGAGCAGCGTGAAGTTCACATCGATCTCGGTGAGTATCTCCACCGGCTCGCCGTTCAGCAGCGTCGGCTGATACCTCCACTGTTTCACCGCTTCCACGGCCGCCTCCACCAGCCGCGGGTCGACGATCTGGTTCAACACCTCCAGGTTCAGCACCGAGCCATCCTTGCCGATCACCGCGCGCATCAGCACAGAGCCCTGGATGCCCTCCGCCTTGCAGCTCGGGGGATACTTCGGGGTCACCTTGGTCACCAGTTTCACCGCCTGCACGCTGCCGCCCACGCGAATTCGCGTAGGCGCCTGGCCCGGCGCAAGCGGCGCCACCGCCGGCTTGGGTCCGCCCTCGCCCACGACATTCACTGTCTCGTGCACCCTGCCCGTCATGAGCATGATCTGCAGCGGCTGGGAAGCGCCGCCCTCCACCACAATGCCCTTCAGCTCCAGCAGCGCGAAGCCGGGCTTGGCCACGGCCACGTTGTAGTTGCCGTCCGGCAGCGGGGCCAGCGCGAATTCGCCGGCTTCGTTTGAGTACACCGCCTCTCTGCGGCTCGATCCGTTGAACGACAACGACACGCGCGCCTTCGGCACCACCGCGCCGCTGGGATCGCGCACCACGCCTCGAATGCCGCCGTCGGCCGCCAGCGCCGGCATACGCAGCGCCGCCAGCGGCGCCAGCAGCGCCAGCGCCGCCGCCGCCACGGTCAATACCGCGCCCCGTCCCACCGGACCGCGCCTCAGGTTGTTACGGAGCAGCGCGCGCAGGCGGTGCTCGAGATCGTTGATTCTAGCCATTGGGATTGCTCCTTGTGGAATGCGTTCGCGGCCGTTCAGGCCACGGACAATTTCGATCAGGTGGCCGGCGTAGTCCGACGCGCGCCCGCCGTGCCGCAGCACGCCGTCGTCGCAGGCCAGTTCGGCCTCTTTCCGCAGCCGCGAGGCCGCCATCCAGACCCACGGCAGCGGCCAGTAGAGCGCGCAGGCGAGCTCGGCGGCCAGTTGCGCCAGCGTGTCCCGCCGCACGGCGTGCGAGACCTCGTGCCGCAGGACCATCTCCAGGCGATCGGCCGGCCAGGCGGTAGCCTCGGCCGGCAGCAGCACCACCGGCCGCGCCGCTCCGCAGACCACCGGCACGTCGATGCCCGCCGAAACCAGCACCTCGACGCCATCCACCCTGCGCCATGCGCCGGCGTTGCGCGCCAGCTTCGACGCTCTCCGATGACCCAGCCCCAGACGGAGCAGCAGCAGGGCTGCGCCGCCCGCCCAGAGGCCGGCCATCCACCAGCGCCAGGGCACGCCTGATGGAACGGCGTCCGCCGTCACCACGATCACCGTCCGCGCCGCCGCCTGCGTCGCCTGCGCCGCCCGCGGCAGGGCCGGCGCCCAGCCGGGCGCCACCAGCAGCGCCACCGGCAGCGCCAATAGGGCGGCGACGCCCGCCAGCCAGATGAGATGGCGGAGCGAGGCCGGAGCGCGCCGGGCGGCCGCCGCCACAAGCCCGCACACGCCCAACAGCAGTGTGGCCTTCACGGCGAGTTCAAATAACATGGAGTCCATTTCAGCGTTCCTCCTTCCGTGCCCGCTCGATCAGCGCCGCCAGGCCGTCCAGCTCCTCCTCCGACATCCGCGCCGACCGCCCATCCAGTAGCGCCGCCGCCGCCCGCGCCGGCGAGCCGCCGAAGAAGGTGTCCACCATGTGCCGTAGCGCCCCGCGCCGCGCCCGCGCCGGTTGCGCGGTGGGCATGTAGACATAGCGCAGGTCCTCGGCCTCGTGCCGCGCGTGGCCCTTGTCCTCCAGCGTCCGCAGGTGCGCCCGCACCGCCGAATAGCTGGGCGCGTCCTCCATCTCCCGGTGCACCTCGGCGGCCGTCGCCCGGCCCAGCCGGAAGAGAATCTCCAGGATCTGCCGCTCGCGGCGGCTTACGTTCATCGTCTGTTGCGTCGCCATTGTGTAACCTGCTGTCTTTCCCGCAGCCTGCTAGAAATCTAGCACGTATTCGGGCCGCTGTCTATGTGGACACCGCCCGGCGCCGGAGGTTCCCGGGTATTTGCAGCCCGTCCGGTCTATGCTGGTCTTCAGGTGCAGCAGTTCGTCAGGCGCCGGGACCTGTTCAGGCTACCCCTGGCGCTCGCCCTCCGCCCCAGGCCCTGGCCGGGCGGGACATTTCTACAGTTCTGGTCCGCCCACCTCATCTGGGACGACGCCCGTTGGAGCCGTCTCTATCAGCACTTGTCCGAGATCGGCGTCACCGAGCTCGTCGTGCAATGGTCCCGCTACGACGACATCGGCTACGTCCCCCTGGTCCTTCGCGCCGCCGACGAGTGCGATGCCCGGGACTGGACGCTGCACGCCGGCCTGGCGCACCACAGCCAGTGGTGGACTGCCCTGGAACAGGGCCCCGCCGCCCGCGCCCAGGCCCTCGCCCGCGCCTTCGCCGCCCACCTGGAGTGCGCCCGTGAACTCGCCCCGCTCGCCCGCCGCCGCTGCTTCCGCGGCTGGTACCTGCCCGAGGAGATCGACGATGTCCACTGGCAGGCCGCCGCCGGCGTGGACGCGCTCTGCGGTCATCTCTCCCGCCTCCACCACAGCCTGCACCCCCTGTCCGCCGGCGGCTTCACCTCCGGCCGCGCCGCGCCTTCCACCCTGGCCCGCTTCTGGGCCCATCTGCGGCGGGAGTCCAAGCTCGACACCGTCCTCTTTCAGGACGGCATCGGCGCCGGCAATCTCTCACTGCCCCAATGGGAGACGCTCCTGCCAGTCCTCTCCCGCTCTGTCGGACCCCGCCGCCTGCGCGTGGTGGTCGAGGCCTTTGAGCAGATCTCGGCCTCTGGTCCCTTTCAGGCACGCCCCGCGCCTGTCGAGCGCATCGAGGCGCAAACCACCCTTGCCCGGCGCTGGACCCGCCGTCCCCCCATCGCCTTCAGCTTCCCCGAGTATTTCACCCCGGAAGGCGGCGCCGAGGCTCGGGCACGCTTCGAGCTGCTCCGCGGCCCCCATGGGCGACAATAGCGGTAGCCATGAAAAGCTACCGCCGCGAGCTCTGGTTCGAGGTCCCCTCGCGCCGGGGCTTCATCAACATCACGCCGCAAGTGCAGGAATGCCTCGCCGCATCGGGCGTGCGCGAAGGGCTGTGCCTGGTCAATGCCATGCACATCACCGCCAGCGTCTTCATCAACGACGACGAAAGCGGCCTCCACCACGACTACGAAGTGTGGCTCGAAAGACTCGCTCCCCACGAACCCGTCGGCGATTACCGCCACAACCGCACCGGCGAGGACAACGCCGACGCCCACATGAAACGCCAGATCATGGGCCGCGAAGTGGTCGTCGCCATCACCCAAGGCCGCCTCGACTTCGGCCCCTGGGAGCAGATCTTCTACGGCGAGTTCGACGGCCGCCGCCGCAAGCGCGTCCTCGTCAAGATCGTTGGGGAGTGATCTGGCCCACTCTTGCCCGGCGCTCCTCCCATTGCCGCTACAATTGAAGCAAGCTCAAGCAACTCCTCATGTCCAGCCTCCTCGACCGCCTCAAACAAGGCATCCAGAAGACCCGCGCAGGCCTCGTCACCCAGGTCGAGGACATCCTTCTCGGCAGGAAGGAGATCGACGCCGATCTCCTCGACGAGCTGGAATACACCCTCATCACCGCCGATGTCGGCGTCCGTACCGCCGCCGAGATTCTGGAAGAGATCCGCCGCAAGGTCGAGCGCCACCTGGTCAACGACCCGGCCGAGCTTCGCCAGTTGATCCGCGAGCACCTGCTCGGCGTCCTGGAGGCCTCCGACAGGCCGCTCAATTTCGCCGCCGAGGCCCCCACCGTCGTTCTGATGGTCGGCGTCAACGGCTCCGGCAAGACCACCACCATCGGCAAGCTCGCCGCCCGCTTCAAGGAGGAGGGCCGCAGCGTGCTGCTGTGCGCCGCCGACACCTTCCGCGCGGCCGCCATCGAGCAACTCGAACTCTGGGGCCAGCGCACCTCCACCGAGACCATCCGCCAGGCCCAGGGGGCCGATCCCAGCGCCGTCATCTTCGACGCGCTCCAGGCCGCCAAGGCGCGCAAGACCGGCGTCCTGCTGGTCGATACCGCCGGCCGCCTGCACACCAAGGCCAACCTCATGACCGAGCTCGAGAAAATGCGCCGCACCGCCGCCCGTGTCGTTCCCGGCGCTCCCCACGAGGTCTGGCTCGTCCTTGACGCCACCACCGGCCAGAACGGCCTGGAGCAGGCGCGCAAGTTCACCGAGTCGGCCGGCGTCACCGGCCTGGTCCTCACCAAGCTCGACGGCACGGCCAAGGGCGGCATCGTGGTCGCCATCACGCGCGAGCTCAACCTGCCCATCCGCTACATCGGCGTCGGCGAACAGTCCGACGATCTGCTGCCGTTCGAACCCGAGAGATTCATCTCGTCCCTCTTTGAAGCATGAGCATCGAGTACCTGCGCGAAGCTCTCTCCCTCGCCCGCCAGGGGCTCGGGCTGGTCTCGCCCAATCCGGCCGTCGGCGCCGTGCTGGTCGCCGGCAACGGTGACGTCGTCGGCCGTGGCTTCCATACCTGGGCCGGCGTCCGCCATGCCGAAGTCATCGCCCTGGAGCAGGCCGGCCCGCGCGCCAATGGCGCAACCCTCTACATCAACCTGGAGCCCTGCTGCCACCAGGGCCGCACCGGCCCCTGCACCGAGGCGCTGATCGACGCCCGAGTCGCCAGAGTCGTCGTCATCACGGAGGATCCTGACCCGCGCGCCGCCGGCAATGGCCTGCGCCGCCTGCGCGAAACAGGCGTTGAAATCGTCGTCGATTCCACCCTCGCCGCCGAGGCCGAGGAGCTGAACCGGCCCTTCTTCCACTTCATGCGCACCGGCCTGCCGCTGGTGACGCTCAAGTCCGCCGTCACCCTCGACGGCAAGATCGCCGCTCCGGAGGATAACTCCGGCTGGATTACGTCCGAGCGCGCCCGCGCGCACGTGCAGGAGCTGCGCCACCTCCACGACGCCATCCTCACCGGCATCAACACCGTCCTCGCCGACGACTGCCAGCTCACCGACCGCAGCGGCCTCGAGCGCCCCCGCCCCTTGCTGCGCGTCGTGCTCGATTCGCTTCTGCGCCTGCCGCTGGACTCCCGCATGGTCGAGACCTGCAACCACGACGTCCTCGCCGTCTGTACCTCGGTCGCCCCGGCCTGGCGCCGCCAGGCGCTGGGAGCGCGCGGCGTCGAGGTGCTCGCCGCCGATGGCCCCGGCGGCCGCCCGGACATCCTCAAGGTGGTTCAGGAACTCGGCGCCCGCCAGTACCAGTCGCTCATGATCGAAGCCGGCAGCAAGGTGAACTGGACCGCCCTGGAGTCCGGCGCCGCCGACCGCATCTTCTTCTACTACGCCCCCAAGATCCTCGGCGGCATGCAGTCGCTGCCGGTGGCCGGCGGCCTCGGCCGCCGCCGCCGCTCGGACGCCATCCGCTTCACCGGTACCCGTCTGTACCCCATTCCGCCCGACGAGTTCGCCGTCGAAGCCTGGCTCAGGAAGGACTGACTCATGTTCACCGGCATCATCGAAGAGATCGGTACAGTGGCTTCGGTCGAGCCGCGCACGGCCGGCAGCCGGCTGCGCATCCGCGCGCCGCTGGTCTGCGGCGATCTGAGGGAAGGCGACAGCGTCTGCGTCAACGGCGTCTGCCTCACCGCCGTGGCTTTGGAAGCCTCCAGCTTCGCCGCCGACGCCGCCCCGGAAACGCTGGCGCGTTCCTCTCTGGGATCGCTGCGCCCCGGCGACCCCGTCAACCTCGAGCGCGCCCTGCTGGCCGCCTCCCGGCTCGGCGGCCACATCGTCCAGGGCCACGTCGACGGCGCCGGCGAGATCGTCTCCCTCGAACCGCTCGGCGACAACAACTGGTGGCTCCAGGTGCGCGTCCCGGCTGAGCTACAGCGTTATCTCGTCTTCAAGGGCTCCATCGCCATCGACGGCATCAGCCTCACCATCGCCCGCGTCGAAGGCGACATCGTCGGCGTCACCATCATTCCCCACACCCGCGCCAACACCACCCTCCGCGCCAAAGGTCCCGGCGATCCCGTCAACCTCGAAACCGACGTGCTGGCCAAGTACGTGGAGAAGATGCTCTCGACGCTCGACCTCACAAGCCGCAAGCTGACCGTCGAAGGGATGCTCGAACAGGGCTTCTGAGCCGCGAGCGGTAGCGAGCGGGTTCGCCCGTCTCCCCCTACACCCCCCGCGGCGGGTGCCCTTTCTCGCCTGAGTAACGCCGCAGCGCCGGGCGCTTCCCCTCCGGCGCCAGCGGCGCCCAGTCCAGCAGCGCCTTGGCTTGCGCCACCCGGCCGGCCGTCTGGAATCGTAGCGTCACGATCTCCTGCGGCCGCACCGCGAACCGGTAGTTCGGCCCTTTGCCCAGCGCCCGCCGGTTGCCCCCCACCATGTCGGTGAGCGCGGCATCCTTGTGCGGCAGCCGCATCCGCACCTCCGCTTCGCCCTTCACCCCCAGGCACTCCACCAGCCGCACTTCAACGAACTCCCCGTCGCGCCGCATCGACTCCACCAGCACGTTTGCGCTCGTCTCCAGGAACGACCACGTCCGCCCGCCGCCCCCGCTCAGCGCATAGGGCTGCGTGTTGTACTCGGCCGCCATGTGCGGCACGCGCGCGCCGGCCCACTCGCCTTCGTGCGCCACAATGGCGTATTCCAGCACGTGCCGCCCTTTGCCCGACAGCCACGAGTTCGGATAACCGTAGTACTTCTCCGTGGCGTTGAGCAGGAAGATCACCGGCGTCCGTCCGGTCAGCTCGCGCCCGGACAACCCGCGGTCCAGTATCGCCAGCCCGCCCCCGCCATGCAGCGCGTAATGGCTCCAGCCCACCGCCGGGGTGATGCCCTTGTTGAATCCCGGCATCTCCTCCGTCGGCTCCGGCCACGCGCTGTGCGTGAAGCCGTATGGGACCGCCCGGCGGACCTCGGCGACATCGCCGGGCAACGGAAACTCGGCCACCACCACCGTGCGGTCCGGAATGTCATTGAGAGTTGTCTCGAAGTCGATGCGCGGCGAGTCGTGGTAAAACCGCATCGCTCTCCTGCACGCCCCTCCGCCGAAAAACGTCCCGT
Organism: Candidatus Solibacter usitatus; assembly: GCA_016213245.1. Taxonomy (GTDB): domain Bacteria; phylum Acidobacteriota; class Terriglobia; order Bryobacterales; family Bryobacteraceae; genus Paludibaculum; species Paludibaculum usitatum_A. Next base: position 42,177 of record JACRBC010000055.1, read on the forward strand.
CCACCACCACCGTGGTGGCCAGCGCACCCCGTGTGGTGCTGATCCGCGGCGCCGAATCCGACGACGTGCCCAGCCTGATGCGCTGCGCCCGCCCCAGCATGTGGTCCCCCGGGTCGGCCGCCTGCTTCTCCGGCCGTTCGGCCACCAGCACGTTCGCCGCCCCGCCCAGCATCTCTTTTCCCGAAGGCTTCAGGCACAGGCTCAGCAGCGCCCCGGTTCGCTCACTCACATGCGCCGTGTAGTACCGGTTCTCGATCCGCATCGGCAGCGCGATCGCTTGAGGCGCCGGCGCCGCCTGCGTCGCGCGTGGCGACACCGTCACCGACACCGGCCCCAGCGCAGGCCGGCACAACACGCGGTCGCTCCCCAGCGCTTCGCATGCGACACCCGCCGGAACAGAGGCGGCCGGAAGCACCACCGGATCCTCTCTCCGCCAGTTCAACGGGTTGAACAGCACCGCGGAGGAGCCCTTGCCCGCCAGCGCGCGGCCCGCCTCCTCCAGCGCCTTGCCGCTCCCGGCCTCCACACTGCGGAACCGGTCGGCCACGTCCCATGACTCGCCGTGCTCGAACACCATCCCGCCCGCGGCGCCCCAGAGCGTGTTGCGGTCCATGTTCAGGAACATCTGTAGCCACGCCTGATGCAGATCCTCCACCGGGTAGGCGTGCCGCCCCGCCAGGCTCGCCGCCGCGGCCAGCGATTCGGCCGCCAGCAGTTGGCGCTCGCACCGCCGGAACCACGTCTTCACCCGCGGGCACTCGATCCAGAAGGAGAGAAAGAAGAACCCCGTCCCACCGCGCATCACCGGCAGCTTCCACCGGCCCGCCTTCAGCCCCGGCGCCACCTCGTCGAAGTACTTCGACAACGTCGTGAAGCACACCTCCGATTGCGGATCGTGCCGCCGCCATTCCTCGGCGAACGCCCGCGGATAGTCCGGCCGCAGCGGCGCCAGGTTGTAGTCGCCATTGCCGCCCAGCGCCAGCACCGGAGCGCCTTCCGGCGTCGTCTTCTGTTTCACCGCGAACTCACGCTTCAACTCCTCCACCTGCTTGGCGTCCAGCGGCCCCTTGGCCGAGAAGATCGGCCGCGCGTCGGAATAGTGGCCCGGAGAGATCGCCGGCACGCGCGTTCCGTCCGGCGAGTCGAACCAGTGCAACGCCGAGCCGGTCGTGTTGCCCCGCGTGTACACCAGCGCCTCCAGCCCCAACCCGGCCGTAATCTGCGCCATCTGCGGGTGCGTGCCGCACACGTCGATGCACCATGCAAACCGCGGCCTCACGCCGAATACCTCCTGCTGCCACCGCAGCCCCTCCACGCCCAGCCGCACCAGCGCCTCGCCGCCGGATAGGTTGATCGTGGACTCCAGGAAGAAGCCGTTCACCAGCTCCACGCGCCCCGCGCCGATCGCCCGCTTCAGCTCCGCCGCGCGCTCCGGCCTGAAGCCCAGCATGGCGATCATGTTGTTGCACTCCGACAGTACGAAGGCGTACTCCGGATCGTCGCGCACGCGGTCCAGGTGGTCGAAGTAGGTGTTGGCGCAATAGACCCGCTCCATCGAGAAGTTGGTCAGCCAGCCGCAGCTCGCCGGGTGGAAATTGGGGACCACGAAGACCCGCCTTTTCGGCCCCTGCGCCGCCGCCGCCGCGGCAAGGAACGACCTTCGCGTCACTGGTCTGCTCATTTGGCGCCTCCTGGTCTCCACGTCGTGACCTCCGCCGGCAGCGGCGGCAAGCCCTGCCGCGCGCGCCGCGTTGCGCCGGTCTGAACGCCCGCTTCGTTCGCCACCACGCTGCACATTCGTTTGGACGAGGCCAGTACCCGCCCGCCGTACTCCAGCCGGGTGCCGTCGCCCATGACATAGCCGAGGATGCGCCCGTCCGGCGCCCTTCGGACCATCGCCAGCAATGCGTCCGTCTTCAGCGGGCCGGCCGCCAGCAACTGTCCACCTTCATCGGGAACCTCCTCCGGCTGCCAGGCGATCAGGTCGCTGAAGCCCGGGCCCTCCACCACTATACTGGCCGCTCCCAGGCCGCCAGTCACCCGCGGACCCCGGCTCAGCCGCGGCAGCGGCTCGCCCACGCGCGAGGCCGCCGCCAGCGCGACGTAGCGCGCCCGCACGCCGCGCCGGTTCACCCGCAGCAGGCCCAGCTCATGCTTCGCCGCCCGGCCCTCCCCGCGTACCACCCGGAAATCGTGCTCCGGCGCGGCCGGCTCGTCGAAGGCGATCCGGCACACCGCCCGCTCGCCTTGCACTTCGAACGGCTCGCCGTACGTCCCCGCGCCGGAGATCCTCTTTGCCGCCGTGTACCACTGCCAGTGATAGTCGTGCTCGCTGCCGTCTTTCTGAATGTCGTCGGCGACGACGACATACGGCGCCAGACCCTGCTTCACAAACAACGCCGTCCGGTCAGCCCTCTCCGCCGGCGCGGATCCGCGCACGCTACGGTCCGCGTACGACAGCCGCGCGTCCCCGCGCGCATAATCGGCCAACTGGCCGGCCGCCACCCCGGTCATGAAGCCCAGAATCGAGCCGTCGTCGCCCGCTGAGGGCCGGTCCTCAGCCGGCATCCCGCCTTCATCCACAATCACCATGTTGTGTTCGATGTCCGCCCCGTGGTGCCGGTGCGAGTAGGGATAGACGTTGGCGTGCGTCGCAAACTGTTCGCCAAACGCCGTGAACAGAAAGCTGTTCATGTCGTAGTGCGTGTGGTTGGCGTCGTCGTGCCTCGTCGTGAACGCGAACCAGTGCGCCTGCTCGTCGTCCCAGCCGCTCCGCCCGAAAACGTAACCCGCGCGGTTGGCGTCCACCTCGAAATAGGACGACGGCGGCAGCCCCAGCGCCCCCGGCGACTCCGCCTTCAATCCTTCCGGGTAGTTCAGGAACACCCACAGCGGGTTGATCCGGTCCAGGTCGGCGTACTTGAGAAACGTCCATAGCCCGGCGGCGTCCTGCAACTCCCCAATGCCCCGCAGGTAGATCGGCTGGAAGACCCGCCGCCCATACTCCGTGTTGTCCCCGGCCGGCCCGCAGCCTCCCTGCGGCATCCATTGGTGGCGCAGGTAGTGCATCGCGTTCACCGCGCCGCTGGAACCGATGATGTCTTCCCCTCCCAGCCGCCGCACCGCCTCGGCGAACAGCGTCGGGTTCTGGTGATAGTGGGCGTAGCCGGGCCCCTCGTTGCAGATGCCGTTGGCCCGCCACGTCAGCGGGAAGTAGTTGTCCCGGATCTTCCGGAAACACTCGGCCTGCCACCGCGCGTACTCCGCGTGATTGGACTCCCCCCGCGTCGCCGCCAGCAGAATCCCCTGCGCCCCCACCGGAATCGCCCCGCAGTTGTACGCCGCGTCCCTCCACCACCAGCTCTCGGTATGCGCGAAAAGCGCGGCGTTCCACATCTCCAGCCGTCCCAGCACCCGGCGCCGTTGCTCCTCCGCCATCATCGGGTACAGCCAGTCCCAGGCATAGGCGAACGCCTTCGGCCAGTGTTCCGTCGCAAAGAAGTCGCCGTCCACCACGCGGTGGAACTCGGCCGCGTCCCAACGCGCCGCCGTCTGCTCGAACAACTCCACCGCCTTGCGCCCCACTTCCCGGTCGCCCTCCACCTGGTAGACCAGCGCCATCGCCTGGAGCTGTTCAGCCAGCCGCTTGCCCTCCTGCCCCACCGCCTGTTTCACCGTCAGATCAGCCGTGTATGGCGCCGCCGCCAGTTTCTTGACTCGGACCCACGCCTCCCCAGCCATCCCCCCGCCGGCGGCCCGCTTCCGCAGAGCCGGCAACTCCCCCGCGCTGAATACGATCCCCGGGTGCGTCCCCGGCCGCACCACCACGTATGTCCGCTTCGGTTCTCCAGCGCCCGTCTGCAACCCCAACCCCAGCGCCGCCACCATCACAAACCCGCCAAAAACCAACCTCTTCAATCCGCGTTCATCTGAGTTCATCTGCGGCCATTCTCCCGCCCAGCCCCGCCAGCCGGTTCAGCCCGTCCACGTAAGCCTTGGCGCTCGCCTCGATCACGTCGGTGGAGGCGCCGCGGCCTGTCACCCTGCGGCCCCCGGACTCCAGGTGGACCGTCACCTCGCCCAGCGCCTCCGTCCCGCTGGTGACCGCCCGGATGTCGTACTTCACCAGCTTCGCCTGCCGCCGCGCCACCGCCTCGATCGCCTTGTACACCGCGTCCACCGGGCCGTCGCCCGTGGCCGCGCTCTCCCGCATCTCGTCCCCCACCTTCAGCCGCACCGTGGCCGTCGGAATGGCCGACGTGCCGCTGTAGAAATGCAGATAGTCGAGATGGTACACCTCCGGCTCGGAATGCAGTTCGTCATTGAGTATCGCCGCCAGGTCCTCGTCGAAGACCTCCTGCTTCTTGTCCGCCACAATCAGAAAACGCTGGTAGGTCTGATCCAGTTCCTCCTGCGTCAACGCGTAGCCGAGCTTCTCCAGCCGGTCGCGCAGCCCGGCCCGGCCCGTGCGCGCCGTCAGCACAACATGGCTCTGCTCGAAACCGACGTCTTCCGGCCGCATGATCTCGTACGTCTCGCGGTTCTTCAAAACCCCGTCCACGTGGATGCCCGAGCTGTGCGCGAAGGCGTTCGCGCCGACAATCGCCTTGTTGCCCGGCACCGCCATCCCCAGCATGTCCGATACCAGCCGGCTGGTGCGGCTGAACTCGCGCGTGTGGATCCCCGTGTGCACCCCGAAATAGTCCGCCCGCGTGCGGAGCGCCATTACCACTTCTTCCAGCGCCGCGTTGCCCGCCCGCTCGCCGATCCCGTTGATCGTGCCCTCCACCTGCCGCGCCCCGTTCACCACCCCGGCCAGCGCATTGGAGACCGCCATGCCCAGGTCATTGTGGCAGTGCACGCTGATGGTGGCGCGCCCGATGTTGGAGACGTGCTCCCGAATGCCGCGGATCAGCGCGCCGTACTGCTCCGGCACCGCGTAGCCCGTCGTGTCCGGAATGTTCACCACGCTCGCGCCCGCCTCGATCGCCGCCGTCAGCATCTCGTACAGATAGGCCGGCTCGGCCCGGCCGGCGTCCTCGGCGTAAAACTCAACCTCATCCACATGCGACCGCGCCAGCCGCACCGCCTCCACGGCCATCTCAATCATCCGCGCCTTCTTCTCTTCCACCGTTCTGCCGTACTTGACATCGCCGAACTTCCCCAGAATGTGAATCGCGGAGACGCCGATCCCCGTGTGGATGCGCGGGCGGCGCGCCTTGGCCAGCGCCCTGCCGCAGGCCTCGATGTCGCTCGCCACCGCCCGCGATAGCGCGCACACCACCGGCCCGTCCATCTCCTCCGCAATCGCCTCCACCGCCGCGAAATCCTCCGGCGATGAGTTCGGATACCCCGCCTCAATCACGTCCACGCCCAGCCGCGCGAGCTGCCTCGCGATCGTCAGCTTCTCGCGCCGCCCCAGCCGCGTCCCCGCCGCCTGCTCGCCGTCTCGCAACGTCGTGTCGAAAATCGCTACTTTGTCTGACATTGTGCCTGCCGCCATTCACTCACAAAAGTACCGCATGTGGCCTCCGTGCGCCGTGCCCCTCCGGCTCGCGCCCGCCTCCTATCCGCCGGGCGCCCCGGTCTCTTCATCGACGAACCCGGCGTCGCCCAACCCGGCGATGATGGAGTCGTCCAACACCTGGCCGCTGTCGCCAAAACCACGGGTGCCGGCAACTTCCACCCGTGGACCATCGCGCCCGCGGCTCTCTCCTGCGCCACATACGAAGCGTGCCTGAAGCGAACGTGAGTTCGCCTGCGCCAGGTGGACCAGTGGATGGCCCTGATCGGCGGCGTCTTCCGGGCCGTCGTCGGCCCGCCGCCGGTCGCCTCAGGGCTCTCACGAAGGGTCTCCCAGCCAGTTGTCACTTTCTTGCCTTCCTTCACGCTTCAGAAGGTAGAGAGGAGAATCAACCATGGCCAAGAAAAAAGCGCCGCTTAACGAATCCGGCAAGGGAGCGCCGGCTGCGAAAAAACCAGGCCCGCGGAAGGCGCAATTGTGGAATCGGACCGTGGCCCGCGAGATCGCCCTCGACCAGACAATGGTTGCCGATGCGGACCTGGACGACAAACTCGGCGGCCAACGGGTGGCCCTTTTCTCACAAGATGCGCGCGACTTGTACCGCCAACGCTGCGTCGACGAGGCGGGACGCCGGGGCCATGCCGTCGTCAACCCGGATGCGATCCCTGCCGACGCCGACACCACTGTGAAGGAGGTGGGCGATGCCCTGTTTGACAATGCGAGGCCGTAGGCTCGCGTCGGTCGCACTGGTTGTCCTGCCAGCCTTGCTGTACGCGGCAGACCCGGTCCAGTTCCTCGACGCGAGGATTGACTTGGACCGGCGGCAGATCACGGTGGCTTCATCTTCCAATCGCGAGGACTTCTTGGCAGCGGCTGAGGCGTTAAGTGAAGCGGCAAACTGGAAGCTGCAACTCGACACAAAACCGCTTGGTGTCCGCAATGCCAGCGTCAACGCCAGGGCCCGCACCGTCACAATTGAGTATGATCCGCGGCTCCTGCCATTTGAAGAAGCGGCGGACATCGACACCGGCGCGCTGTCGGTCCTTTATGTGCCGCTCACCGTCAAACTAGCGATACCGGCTGGCAAGTCCGCGCCGGCTCCTCCAGCGCTTCAGAATCCGTTGGCGCGCTGCTTCTCTTACAAGCTCACGGGCGAGAAAAAGAAAGCCGACATCGACATTACGGCCGGGTGGCAAGTTGGAGAAAATGTCAAGCCGCTCTACTTTTGGAGCGTCAAGGCTGGATGCCCGTCACCCTTGGGCGCCGGTGCGAAGTATGGCAAACTCGGTCCCACGTTCTCGGCGGAGGCAAGCCAGCAGCAGAACGCCGACCCCGATTCCATGAAGGCCGCGATCGCTTATCGCAAGGATCTGCCCATCGGAAACAGACGCGATGGCTGGCAGTTCAATGCAGACCTGCTGAGCTACGAGTTCGAACGGAAAATAGCCAAAGAGCCCGTGCTCAGTGATGCGGGCAGGCCGGTGCTGCGCAAGTACATCGACAAGAACTCCAATCTGACGTGGACGAGTAATGCGAAGTATGTGAACCCGTGGAAGCGGATGAACTGGACTCTGGGGCTGGCGGGATTCGAGTCCGGCCGTGCCGTGAGCCGGACCGTCAAGTCCACTTCGAGCGATCGGGAGGAGCAGGGCGTTGCCCGCCTCCTCTTTGATCTGGACCTGCAGAAACCGCTGTTCCGTCAAGGCAGGCCGGTGCTGGAACTGCACGGCTACCATTCCTTGCGTCTGCCGTTCCGGCAGGAGCCGTTTCAGCGGGTAGGCGAAAACGGCGGGGAAATGTACCTCACCAACAAGCCGCGTCATTGGACCCTGATCGAGGCGAGCTGGCTCATCACCAAAGGCGCCAAGATCGGCTTCCAATACAAGCGCGGCTCGTTGCCACCGAGTTTTGAATTCGTCGACCATCAATTGACGGTAGGGCTCAACCTGCTGTTGAAGCGCAGGTAGAGCCCAACCAGCCCGGGAGACTCCGCTGGATGGATCCGTCGCCCAGTTCGCCGGTGTCTCCCTCCTCGCGTCCCCCGGCGCCCAGCCGTAGCCCTCCCTGCCACTGCCAAAGCTCGGAAGTGTATTCACGCGGGGCAGCCGCACGGCTCGCCCCGCCTTCTCATCCGCCCGCCCTACGCGCTCAATGTCACCGCTGTCTTGACGCCGATCGCCTCAAGTATCTCCTGCAGCCTCCCGATCGCCACCGTCTGGTACTCACTCTCCTCATAACGGCTGATCACTTGCTTGCTCACTCCCAGCCGGTGCGCCAATTCCGTTTGCGACAGTCCCCTGGCGATGCGGATCTTTACGATGAACGGCGCGGCCTGGTCCAGCCGCTCAACGGGCGGCAGTGACAGTTCGCCGGACTTGAGTTGATCGTACTCGCGCAGTTCGTCTTCGAGTTGCCGGATCATGCCCTCGTAGCTGCCTCGAACCGCCGCCGATCGCTTCCCGGCCATCTCCTCATCCGCCTTGGCCAGCGCCCGCCGAAAGCCCGCTACCTGAACACCCACGTCCGGCCGGGCCTGCATCGCGGGATGGATGAAAAACGCAAGGCCGTGGCCGGCCCACATCCGCCACTTCCACTTCCGTACCCGCGGTACCAGGATCGGTTCGAAGTCGATCCAATACGGATCAAGGCGATCATAGACGCCCGCGTCCGGCTCCACCCAATAACCGTCCACATCGCCCGGACCAGGTTTCTCCGTACAGAAGCTCCCGTCGATGTAGATCTCCGCGACGCGGCGGCCAGCAAGGCCGCCGTGGCTACCTTCTGGTACCACCGCATGGCGCAGAACGGGATACTATGGATTCAGTCCCCGCAGTGGAGGAGAACTGGAGTGGGCGCTTTCCAAGCGGCGGCTGCCGTGGTCACGCCGGCCGATGCACCCGGCATGATTGTTTGGCAGGCCAGCGACGGCCGCGCGCGCATCGAGTTCACGCGCGCCGTGCTGGAGCGCGTCCGCTTTGAGTGCTCTCGCGCCATGAATGGGCTGGGCTCCACCGGCATCGGCGGCGTCCTGCTCGGCTCCCGGGCAGGTAACTCGTTTCGCGTGCTCGATTGGAAACCCATCGCCTGCGATCACTCCCGCGGCCCGGCGTTCCTCCTCTCCGCCCGCGATGCGGCCGGCCTGGCCGCTTTCCTGGAAGGCATGGAGGCTCACTCCGGCCAGGCGATCCTCGGCTGGTTTGTCTCCCACACCCGGCAGGGGCTGGCACTGACCCCGGAGGAAGAGCAACTGCACTCGCGCTACTTCCCGTCCGGCTCCTTCGCGATCGTCGTCACGCCCGACCGGCTTGGGAACATGCTCTGCGCCGTGCACCTGCAGGGCTTCGCCGCCCCGGCGTTCGACGTCGTCCCCCTGCCGGGGAAGGCCCGTGAGCCCGGGCAGCGGCGGGCGAGGAAATCCGCCCCAGACAGGCCCGCCCCCGCCGCCGCGGCCCCCGCAGCCCCCACCGGCCCCGCGCCCCGCCGGCCCGCCCGGCGCTGGCCGCTCTGGGTGGCCGCGTCGCTCGCCGCCGTCGGCCTGGGCGTCGCCGCCGTGGTGGCCTACACCCGGCGCGCGCCCGAAAAGACCGCCGCTGTGCAGGCTGTCGCCCCCATCCAGATGCTCTCCCTGCACGCCGGCCCGCGCGACGGCCGGTTCGTCATCTCCTGGAACGGCGAGGCCGACGCCATCCTTTACGCGTCCCGCGTTACCGTCATCATCCGGGACGGCGACAAGACCGTCCGCCGCAACCTGTCGCGCCGCGACGCGCGCTCCGGCATCCAGTTCTACCACCCGGAATCCGGCAGAATCGACGTGACCCTGCTACTGAAAGCCGGCAACGGCCAGGAGTTTCAGGAGTCCACCCGCTACTCCCGGCCCGCCGGCCCGGCCGCCGAACTTCTCCGTGTCACGCCCGACATGCTCCCGCCCGCCGGCAACTGACCGGCTCGAATAGTTTGCATTTGTAAAACCCGGTTCATGCGCCGCCTGTCGTATCATCAGACTTGACCGCACAACCGGTACCAGCGAAAAGACCTATGAAAACCCTCTCCTCGATCGTTGCCTTGCTTGCCCTCACCTTGCCCGCCTTTGCCGGCGGCGTGGCCGGCAAGTGGAAGATGTCGGCCAATGCGCCCGACGGGAACACCTACAAGTTCGACCTCGTCGTGAAGGACGACGCCGGCAAGCTCAGCGCGTCGCTCAACTCCGAGCGCGGCAGCATGCCGCTGAAGGACGTCGCGCTGAACGGCGACGACTTCACCTTCAAGCTCAGCCTGGATATGGGGGACCTGCCGTTCAAGCTCAAGCTCGACGGCGACGCCCTGAAGGGCTCCGTGACCACGCCCGACGGCGCTACCGGCGCCGTGTCGGCCACGCGCGACGACGCTGCCGCAGCGGCCCAGGCCGCACCCGTCAGCGCCACCGGCAAGTGGAAGATCGTCGCCCGGATCGGCGAGGACCGCGAGATGCGCTACACGCTCGACCTGAAGCAGGACGGCGCGAAGCTGACCGGCGAGATCGGCAACGACGAGGGGCTCCTGCCCATCAGCGAAGGCAAAATCGACGGCGCGCAGATCAGCTTCAAGGTCGCCTCCGAGGACGGCGTCTACACCGTCACCGGGACGGTGAGCGTCAACGAGGTGAAGGGGACCTACAAGGCGCCCAACGGCTCCGGCGGCGCCTTCACCGCCGCCAAGGCCATCTGACGCGGGTTGGGGCGGCTATTCGGCCGCCTCGATGCGGTCCACCTTCAGCACGCCTGTCTTTTCGTACAGCACGCCGGTGACGCGCACTTTGCGCGCGGCATACTTCTCCGGCGTCTGCTGGTCGCTGAGGACGTACATCTTCCTGCCGTCCAGCAGCGCGTACTTCCATCGGCCGCCGCCGCTCTGGACGCACTCCCGGACGCACTTGCCGGCCGGAGTGATGCCCATGTGGGCGTGATCGGCGCCGCACATGGTGTCGGTGATGACGCCGGTGTATGTCCGCGCCGGCTGCTGGGCCAGCAGCGCCGCCGAAGCGGCCAGCGCCAATAGTGCGAGTTTCATTGTGGATTCTCCTTGGTGGTTGAAATCAGCGACAGGCCGCGAGGCCGGTTGAGCCTCCGCCACAGCGCCTCATAGCGCGCCGGGTCCAGCGCCTGCTTGAGCTGGAAACTGAAAGTGCCGTCCTTCTCGAGCGAGTCCAGGGCGAAGTCGAACGGGCCGCTGCTGGAGACGTTGCGGATATCGGCGTCGCGCCATGTGCGCGACTCGCCGGTGACCGCGGTCTTGTACACGATACGCTCCGGAAAGACGGCCAGAACGCCTTCCGAGCCGCGGATGGCGCGCACGCGCTTCACCGGGACTCGCCACTCCGGCGTGCCGGAGAGATCTCCCAGGCGCGCGACGAAGCGCTGGTCCAGGTTCCCGCTGAGGGCCTTGTAGAGCGGCATCAGGTCCGGCTTGCCGTCAAGCGTGAAGTCGAAGGGCCGATCCTTGCCCGCCAGCGCCGGGCGGTCCTTGTAGGAGAGCAGGCGGATGAGGCGGCCGTCGGTGAGTTCCAATTGCTGGATGTCGTCGTAGCTCCACTGCAACTGGTGCTTTGTCTTCTTCCCGCCGATCTGCGAGAACGACACGCCCTCGGGCGAGAAGCGCAACATGCCGGCGCAGCCGCCGCGCCAGTGGTCGTGGCGCGCGGGGTACTCGAAGCCCGCCGCGCGCAGGCCGGCAGGCGCCAGGATCGCCATCAGGAAGATAGCTGTTTCTTTAACTCGAAGTTCCATTTCCACACCTCATAGATAGCCGGATAAACGAGCAGTTCGAGCGCGAAGGACGTAAAGATGCCGCCGACCATCGGCGCGGCGATGCGCTTCATCACGTCGGCTCCGGCGCCGGCGGACCACATGATGGGCGCCAGGCCCACGAACATCGTGGCTACGGTCATGAACTTGGGCCGGATGCGCTTCACCGCGCCGTGCAGGATGCACACCTCCAGGTCGCGCTGGCTATTGAGCCGCCCATTCTTGCGGGCGTCCTCGTAGGCCAGGTCGAGGTACAGCAGCATGAAGACGCCGGTCTCGGCGTCGACGCCCAACAAGGCGATCAGGCCGACCCAGACGCCGATGCTCATGTTGTAGCCCAGCCAGTAGAGCAGCCAGATGGCGCCGACCGCGGAGAAGGGCACGGCCAGCAGGATGATGGAGGTCTTGGCCAGCGACTTCGTGTTCATGTAGAGCAGCACGACGATCAGGAACAGCGTCAGCGGCAGGACGAACTTCAGCCGCTCGCGCACGCGCTCCATGGCCTCGTACTGGCCGCTCCACTGCAACGAGTAGCCGGCGGGCAGCTTCATCTTGTCGCGCAGCAGGGCCTTGCCCTCGTCGACATAGCCGCCGATGTCGCGGTCGGTGATGTCCACGTAGACATAGCCGGTCAACATGCCGTTTTCGTCGCGCAGCATGGAGGGGCCGGAGGCCATCTTGACCTCCGCCAGTTGCGAAAGCGGCACCTGGACGGCGCCGTTCATGACGGGCACCAGCACGCGCTTCAGGCTGCCGACATCGGAGCGATAGTCGCGCTGGTAGCGGACGTTGACCGGGTAGCGCTCGCGGCCCTCGATGGTGGTGGTGACGTTGTCGCCGCCGATGGCCGACATCACCACCATCTGCGCGTCCTCGATGGAGAGGCCGTAGCGGGCCAGTTCCTCGCGCTTCCAGTCGAAGTCGAGGAAGTAACCGCCGCCGGTGCGCTCCGCAAAGACGCTGCGCGTGCCGCTGACGCCTTTCAGCAGACGCTCGATGCCGGTGCCGATGCGTTCGATCTCGTTGATGTCCGCCCCGTAGACCTTGATGCCCACCGGCGTGCGGATGCCGGTGGTGAGCATGTCGATGCGGGCCTTGATGGGCATGGTCCAGGCGTTGGAGACGCCGGGGATGGAGAGCCGGGCGTTCATCTCCTCCACCAGTTTTTCGGTGGTCAGCCCGGCGCGCCACTTCGTCTTGGGCTTGAGCAGGATGACCGTCTCGAACATGGAGAAGGGCGCCGGGTCGGTGGAAGTCTCCGCGCGGCCGGCCTTGCCGAAGACGCGGTCGACCTCCGGGAAGGACTTGATCAGCCGGTCCTGCAACTGCAAGAGCCGCTCGGCCTCGCCGACCGAGAGCCCGGGCATGGTGGTGGGCATGTAGAGCAGGGAGCCCTCGTCCAGCGGCGGCATGAACTCGCTGCCGAGCTGCCTGTAGATCGGAACGGTGACGGCCACCAGCGCCAGCGCCGCCAGAATGACGGCGTACTTCCAGCGCAGTGCGAGAGCGCAGATGGGCTCGTAGATCCAGATGAGCAGGCGGCTGACGGGGTGCTTCTCCTCGGCGTGGATCTTACCCACCAGCACGGCGTTGGCCGTGCGGGCCAGCCAGCGGGGCCGGAACTCGAACTGCTTCATGTGGGTGAACAGCAGCCGCATGGCGGGGTCGAGCGTGATGGCCAGGAAGGCGGCCACGATCATGGTGAAGTTCTTGGTGTAGGCCAGCGGCTTGAAGAGCCGCCCCTCCTGGGCTTCCAGCGCCAGCACGGGCAGGAAGGAGACGGCGATGACCAGCAGGGCGAAGAAGCTGGGCCCGCCGACCTCCTTCACGGCGTCGATGACGACGCGGGTGTAGTCCTCCTTGCGGCCGCCGCGCTCCCACTCCTCGAGCTTCTTGTGCGTCTGCTCGACGACGACGATGGCGGCGTCCACCATGGCGCCGATGGCGATGGCGATTCCGCCCAGCGACATGATGTTGGAGGTGAGCCCCATGGCGCGCATGGGGATGAAGCTGATGATCACCGCCACCGGGATGGTGATGATGGGGATCAGCGCGCTGGGAATGTGCCAGAGGAAGATCAGGATCACCACCGACACGATGGCCAGTTCCTCGAGCAGGGTGTGCTTGAGGTTGTCGATGGAGCGCAGGATCAGCTCGCTGCGGTCGTAGGTGGTGACGATCTGAACGCCGGCCGGCAGCCCGGGCTTGATCTCCTCGATCCGCGCCTTGACGCGGTCGATCACCTTCAACGCATTCTCGCCCTGGCGCATGACGACGATGCCGGCGGCCATGTCGCCTTTGCCGTCCAGGTCGGTGACGCCGCGGCGGATGTCGGGACCGAGCGAGACGCGGCCGACGTCCTTCACGCGCACCGGGACGCCGTTGTCGCTGGCGGCCAGCACGATGCCCCCGATGTCGTCGACCGACTTGGCGTAGCCCCGGCCGCGGACCATGTACTCGGCTCCGGCGAACTCCACCAGCCGGCCGCCGGCGTCGTCGTTGCCCTTGCGCACGGCTTCGACCACGGTCCGCATGGGCAGGTTGTAGGAGCGCAGCTTGTTGGGGTCCACCTGGACCTGGTACTGGCGCACGAAGCCGCCCACCGGGGCCACCTCGGCCACGCCGGGGACGGACTTGAGGTGGTAGCGCAGATACCAGTCCTGGTAACTTCTGAGGTCGGCCAGCGAGTGCTTGCCGGTGGTGTCGACCAGGGCGTACTGGAAGACCCAGCCGAGGCCGGTGGCGTCGGGGCCGAGCTCGGTGTTCACGCCCTTGGGCAGCTTGGGGAGGACGCCGGAGAGGTATTCGAGCGTGCGCGAGCGGGCCCAGTAGATGTCTGTGCCCTCCTCGAAGATGACGTAGACGTAGGAGTAGCCGAAGTCGGAGAAGCCGCGGACGTCCTTTACCTTGGGCGCGCCGAGCATGGCGGTGACGATGGGGTAGGTGACCTGGTCCTCGACGATGTCGGGACTGCGGTCCCAACGCGAGTAGATGATCACCTGGGTGTCGCTCAAGTCGGGGATGGCGTCCAGCGGGACGTTCAGCATGGACCACCAGCCGCCGGCCACCGCCGAGGCGGTGAGCAGCAGCACGATGAGCCGGTTGCGGGCGCAGAACTCGATGATGCGTCCGATCATTTGGCGCCGCTCCTCATGCGGCTCTCGCTGTCGATGAGGAAGGCGCCGCTGATGACGATGCGCTCGCCGGGCTTGAGGCCGGAGAGGATCTCGACGCGGCCGTCGTAGCGCTCGCCGGCCTCAACCTTGCGCGGTTCGAACTTGCCCTCGCCGAGGTCGATGTAGACCACCTGCATCTTGCCGGTGTCGATGACGGCGTCCTCGGGAACGGAGAGGCGTGCCGCGCCGCCGAGGGTGAACTCGACGTTCATGAACTGATCGGGGCGCAGGGCGAAATCGGGATTGTCGGCCTCCAGGCGGACCTTGAGGGTGCGGGTCTGCGAGTCGATCTGCGGCAGGATGTTGGTGACGCGGGCGCGGAACCTGCGGCCGGGAGCATGGGCGGGCTCCACCACCGCGGCCTGGCCGAGGCGGATCCGCGCGGCGTCGCTCTCGAAGATGTCGGCGATGATCCAGACGTGGCTGAGGTCGGCCAGCGTGTAGAGGTCCATGTCGGGCTTAGCCATCTGGGAGGCGAAGGCCTTGCGCTCGATGACGAAGCCGGTTTCAGGGGAGGCGAGGGTGGTGGCGTGCAGCGGCTGGCCGGTCTTTTCGAGCTGCGCGATGGCGGCGGGCGTCATGCCCCAGTGGTGTTCCAGGCGCAGGCGGGCTGCGTCGGCCAGCGAGGAGTTGGAGTGCGAAACGCCCGGGACGGGGGAGTGGGCGAGGGTCTCCTTCGCCTTGAGGGCCAGCAGGTACTCCTGCTGGCTGGCGACGAGCTCGGGGCTATAGAGGGTGAGCAGCGGCTCGCCCTTCTGCACCAGGCGGCCGGTGAAGTCGACGTTCACCTTTTCGATCCAGCCTTCAAACCGGGTCTGGACGCGGATGATGCGCGTCTCGTCGACCGCCACGCGGCCGGGGACGCGCAGGGCCTCGGTGGCCGGACGGACCTCGGCGAGGCCGGTCTTGAGGCCGATCCACTGGCGCTTTTCGGCGGGGATCATGACCAGGCCGGGGTTTGCCTGCTCGTAGATGGGCTGGAGTTCGTTGCCGGTCTCAGGGTTCAGGCCGGGCTTGTCGCTGCGATAGGCGGGCGAGCGCGGGTCCTGATAGTAGAGCACGCGGCCTTGCGGCTGAGGCGCGGCGGGGTTATCGTCGGGGACCATTCTCATGCCGCAGATGGGGCAGTCGCCGGGCTTGTCCGACTTGACGTGCGGGTGCATGGGGCAGTGGTAGCCGCGCTTCTCTGCGTGTTTTTCGGCGGAGCGCCAGCCGGGCGCGCCGGGTCCATACCAGCGGCCGTAGCCGTAACCGGCCACGAAACAGGCGGCGGCCAGGAGCAGGACGAGGAGGAGTGCGAAGGTCTTCTTCATGGCGTTACTCCGGCAGCAGCACAAGGCCGGTCATCTCTTCCAGGCGAATCAGCGAGAGATGGTAGTCCATCAGGGACTCGTGATAACTCATCTCGGCCTCGAGGACGGCCATCAGGTTCATCAGCACGGTGAGGAAGTCCACCTGGCCGGTCTCATACGAGTTGAGCGAGGACTCCAGCGTCAGAGCGGCCTGGGGCATGAGCGTGGTGGAGTAGATGCGCACCAGCTTCCAGGCGGCGGCGCTCATCAGCCAGTCGTCCTTGATCTTGAACAGCAAGGTGTTGCCGGTGGCCTGGTAGCTGCGGCGGGCGGCTTCGAGCGAGTGGGCCTGCTCGGCCACGGCGGCGCGCTGGCGGTTGCGGGTGAAGATGGGCAGGTTGAAGTCGACCTTGGCCATGAACATGGGCGGCATGGAGCCCATGTTGTAGTAGCCGGCCGAGACGGTGTAGTCGGGCGAGCCCTCCTTGCGGGCGAGGTTCAGGGCGAGCTCGGTGCGCTCGATGTTGTGGCGGTCCCGCAGCAGCATGGGGGACCACGCCTTGGCCTGCTCGTAGAGCCGGTCGAGGGTGATGATGGACTCCTCCGGCTCGATGTCGGGGGGCTCGGGCACGGGCGTTTCCAGCGGCCGCGCGCAGAGCATGTTGATCTCGGCCTCGCGGCTGCGCTTCTCCTGCTCGGACTTGGTGAGCCGGGCTTCGAGCAGGGTCAACTGCGTCTGGGCCTTCAGCAGGTCCTGCTGGGCCGCCTTGGCGACGGCGTAGCGCGCCTCGGTCACTTTGAGGACACGCTCCAGCAGATCGCGGTTGCGCTCCAGGATGCCGGTCAGCGCGTAGGCGTGGTGCAACTGGTGCCAGGCGGTCTTCAGGCGGGCGATGACGGAGAGCTGCGCCTGCCAGTACTCCTGCGACATGGCGTCGGCCTCTTTCAGGGCCACACGCTCGCGCAGGCCGAGCTTGCCGGCGGCGGGCAAGGTCTGGGAGACCATGAAGCCGATGTTGGCGGTGGGCTCCATCCCCAGCCCCTGGCCGGGCAGCGGGCCGCCGGCGCTCTGGTAGCCGATGCCGAGCATGGGATCGGGGCGGCTCCGCTCCATGGCGGGCTTCTGGCGCGCGGCCTCGAGTTTCTTGCGCGCGGCGAGGATCTCCGGGTTCCGGAGCAGGGCCTGGTCGATTAAATCCTTGATGCCGCCGGCGTCCTGTGGCGCCAGCAGGCCAAGCAATAGGAATGCCTGGAACATAGACACGTCTCCCTGACAACAACTTTACGTGAACGGGTGGAAAAGTCCGCGAGAGGGGGACGGATCAGAGCAGAAGTGTCGAGAGGGAGAGGTAAAGAGGCGGTGGGGAAGCGGCCAAAATGACATTGGCCAGGAGGACCGGCTGGTGCGGGGCGGGCAGATCAACCGACGCCGGCAGGCCGGCGGCGGCGCCGGGCGGGGTGATGGCCAAATCCTGCTTGGCGTCCTTGCCTTCGACGGCGGCATCGCCGGCGGGCTGCCAGGAGCAGGATTTCTCTGGGCCGTGGACCGGCTTGGGCTTCGGGCAGCAGTCGTGGCCGCAGTGTTTGGCGGTTTCCTGCTTCGGCTGGCAGTTGCGGCAGGGGGCGGCCACCATGCTCAGGCTGAGCAGGAGGACCGCGCCGAGTTTGAGCCACTTCAAAGCCATACAACCAATTCCAGAATATCAGTGTTCTGCTACAGTTGAAAGACGTATCTGGAGGCAAAAGGGATGCAAACCACCTCACGCCGCGGCTTTACGTCCGCGCTTTTGGCCGCTCCGGCGGTGTTTGGAAGCGACAAATCCGCCAGCAGACGCCCGGTGACGGGCAGCGGCGCGCACCGCTTTGAAGTGATCCACGACTGGGGCGAACTGCCACGCACGATCCGCTACGGCAACACGCACGGCGTGTGCGTGGACGCGCAGGGCCATGTCTACATCCACCACACGGTGAACGCCGCGTCGGAGTCCGACGACACGATGGTGGTGTTCGACCGCAAGGGCAAATTCGTGCGGAGCTGGGGCAAGGAGTTCAAGGGCGGAGCGCACGGGCTGACGATCCACAAGGAGGGGAGCGAGGAGTTCCTGTACCTGTGCGACACCAAGCGGGCGCTGGTGGCCAAGTACTCGCTGAAGGGCGAGAAGGTGTGGGAGACGGGCTATCCGGAGGAGTCGCCGAACTACAAGCCGGGAGCGGACGGCAAGCGGATCAAGTACAGCCCGACCAACCTGGCGATTGCGCCCAACGGCGACATCTACGTCGGCGACGGCTACGGCTCCAGCTTCGTGAACGTCTACAACCCGAAGGGTGAATTCAAGTTCACCTTTGGCGGCAAAGGGAAGGCTGCGGGCGAGCTCGATTCGCCGCACGGCATCGCCATCGACACGCGCGGGAGCGAGCCGAAGGTGCTGGTGGCCGACCGCGCGAACCGGCGTTTCCAGTACTTCAGCCTGGACGGCAAGCACCTGGCGTTCGGCGCCGAGGGGGACGTGAAACTGCCGTGCCACTTCGACCAGCGCAAGGGACTGCTGCTGGCGCCGGACCTGGAGGCGCGGGTGACGCTGATGGACAAGGACAACAAGGTTCTGGCACAGCTTGGCGACGACGAGTCCAACACGTGGGGCAAGCTGCGCAAGGAGCCGCGTGAGAAGTTCATTCCGGGCAAGTTCGTCTGCCCGCACTCGGCGTGCTTCGACAAGGACGGCAACATCTTTGTGGTGGAATGGGTGGAGGTCGGCCGCGTGACGAAGTTGAGGCGGCTGGCCTGACCACTCCACATGGCAGACATCACAATCCGAACGGCCGAGGTGGCCGACGCTGAGTTTCTGGTGCGCGGCAACGCCGGGATGGCGCTGGAGACCGAGCACCTTTCGCTGGACCTGGACCGGCTGCGGGACGGTGTCCACGCGCTGTTTGAAGAGCCCGCGCGCGGGGTGTACTACGTGGCCGAGAGCGGCGGCCGGCGCGTGGGGCAGATGATGATCACCTACGAGTGGTCGGACTGGCGCAACGGGAACTTCTGGTGGATCCAGAGCGTTTGGGTGGAGCCGCAGTTCCGCGGGCAGGGCGTTTTCAAAGCGCTGTACGCCCACGTGGAGAAGCTGGCGCGCGAAGACGGGCGGGTGTGCGGCCTGCGGCTGTACGTGGAGAACGACAACGCGCGCGCGCAGGCGGCCTATGAGCATTGCGGGATGACGCGCACGGCTTACCAGATGTTTGAAGCGGACTTCGTGCTGGGCCGCCGCGGGTAGGGGCATGGAAGTCATCCAGCACTGGATCGCGCAGTACGGCTACTGGGGCATCTCCGCCCTGCTGGCGCTGGGCATCGTCGGCCTGCCCATTCCGGACGAGACGCTGCTGGCGTTCACCGGATACCTGGTGTTCCGGGGCGAACTGAAGCTGGCTCCGGCGGCGCTGGCCGCGCTGGGCGGCAGCGTGAGCGGCATCACGGCCAGCTACATTCTGGGCCGCTGGGCAGGCTATCCGCTGCTGCACAAGTACGGCCGCTGGGTGAGGGTCGGCGACGCCGAGATCAAGCGGGCGCACGACTTCTATCACAGGCTGGGCGGCCTGTCGCTGACGTTCGGCTACTACATCGCCGGCGTGCGCCACTTCACGGCGTTCGTGGCCGGCGCGTCGCGACTGGAGTTCCCCATCTTCGCCGCGTTCGCCTACTCGGGGGCGTTGATCTGGAGCGCGACGTTTCTCACGCTGGGCTACGTGCTGGGCGAGCGGTGGAAGGACATCCTCGAACTGGTACACCGCTTCGGCCACATCGCCGGCATTGCAGCCGTGGGGGCGCTGGCCGTGGCGGCCGTGGTGTGGTGGCAGCGGCGCGCTTAGGAAGAAGCCCGCCCGTCCGCCTCGGTATCGCCGCGAGGGGGATGGATGGGGAGGGTGAACCAGAACGTGGAGCCTTGGCCGGGAGTGGAATGGACGCCGACGTCGCCGCCCTGGGCGCGGGCGAGGTGTTTCACGATAGCCAGGCCGAGGCCCGTGCCTCCGAGCTCACGGGAGCGGCCCTTGTCGACGCGGTAGAAGCGTTCGAAGAGGCGGGAGAGCTCCTCGGGAAGGATGCCGGGGCCGGTGTCGGTGACGCTGACGCGGAGCTGGTCACCGGATAGGGCGGTCTCGAGGGTAATGGAGCCGTTTTCCGGGGTGTACTTGACGGCATTGTCGATCAAGTTGGAGATCATCTGGTGGACGGCTTCGGAGTCGCAGAAGACCGGGCTGGCGGCGGACGAGGGGCTGATGACCAGGGAGAGCCCCTTCCTGGCGGCGACGGGGCAGAAGGAGTCGATGGCCTCGGCGAGGAGGGCGTGGATGGGGTACGAGGCGGGCTCCAGGGGCTGTGTATTGAGTTCGAGGCGGGAGAGGGTGAGCAGGTCGGCGGTGAGGCGGCCGAGACGTTCGGCGTTCTGGCGGATGATGTGGAGGAAGCGGATGTTGTTGTTGGCGTCACTGATGGCGCCGTCGATCAACGTCTCTGTGTAGCCCTGGATGGAGGCCAGGGGGGTGCGGAGCTCGTGGGAGACGTTGACGACGAAGTCTCTGCGCACGCGTTCCAGCTTTTCCAGCTCGGCGTGTTCGCGCTCGAAGTCTTCGACGATCCGGCGGAGATTGCCGCCGGTTTCGTTGAGCTGGCGGGCGAGGGAGCCCAGCTCGTCGTTACCGCGGACGTTGAGGGTGGCGTCGAACCTGCCGGTGGCGAGCGTATGAGCGTAATCGATGATGGCGCCGAGGCGGCGGGAGAAGTAGCGGGCGAAGAAGGCGGCGAGCAGGATGGCGGGAAGAAAGGCGAGGGCGGTGTAGGCAAGCAGGCGGGAGCGGATGGCCGAGACCTGGGAGTTGACCTCCTGGAGCGGCATGGCAAGGCGGATGGCGCCGGCGGGGATGGGAGAGGCGACGTAGAGGTAGTTGATGCCCATGGTGGGGCTGCGGCGAATGGACTTGCCGGGCCGGCCGCCGAGGGCGGACTCGATTTCGGGCCGATGGCCGTGGTTTTCCATGCGGGCGGGGTCGTTTTCCGAGTCGAGGAGGACGGCGCCGCCGGGGGCGACGATGGTGATGCGGCCGGCGGCGGCGGCGGCGAGGGTTTTGACCTGGTCTGGCGTCAGGGTGAGGAGCCGGTCTCTGGAGAGCACGCCGAGCATCCTGGTCTTTTCGTCCATGGCACGCGTGAGGCCGTCGATGTAGGTGCGTTCAGCGATGCCGGAGGCGAGGTAGTCGACGGCGGTGAGGGCGACCACCATGATGAGAAGGACGGCGGAGATGAGCTTCAGGAAGATGCGGGCTGTCATGAATAGAGGCGGTGTTGGCGGATGTAGGCGAGGACATCGGCCGGGAGTTCGTCGACGTTCTCGCCGGAGTCCAGTTTACGCCTGATATCTGACGATGAGATGACAAGAGCGAGGGTTTCCAGCGGGTGGACGCGGGCGGAGGGGGGGACGGGGTAGTGGTAGCCCGGGCGGGAGACGACGATGAACTCGACGGCGGCGAGGACGCTGGCGGAGCGTTTCCAGGAGGCGATTTCGGCGAAGGCGTCGCCGCCGATGAGGAAGAACAGCTCATCGCCGGGAGCAAGGGAGGCTCTCACGCGGGAGATGGTGTCGATGGAGTAGGACTTGCGGTCGCTCTGTTCGAGGGGGGATGGGACGAAGCGGGGGTCGGCGGCGCAAGCGAGTTCGACCATGCGATAGCGGTGGAGGAAAGGGGAAGTGGCGCCGGGGGCTTTGTGGGGCGGGTTGCCGGAAGGGACGAACAAAATCCGGTCGAGTTGGAAGCGGTCCGCGGCTTCACGGGCGATGCGGAGGTGGGCGTTGTGGATGGGATCGAAGGTCCCTCCGAAGATGGCGATGCGCAAGTGCTTGTCTCTCCTCCAGTTTCGCTGAAACACAGGGGGGCGTGCAGAGCCGGCGCCAACCGTGCGGCTATGGCGGGCCGGTGCGGGCGAAGACGGTGACGGGCGGATTGACAACGGTGACGGGGCGGGAGTTGAACCAGGACCTGGGCTGGAAATGGGCGGCGACGCGGTAGCCGGCGCTGCCGTCGAGAAGCGCGCGGTGGAACTCCGGGGTCATGCTCTTCTCGCGCACCGGCTCGTAGGCTTCCCACGGGATCAAAAGGACGAACTCGGGCTTTTCGCTCAAGGCATCGCCACGGCCGGCTTTCTTGATGGAGAGGACGCCACCGGGCAGGTGCGGGATCTTGACGGTAATGTCGAAATAGACGACGCGGTCGCCGGGTTTGGCATGCAGGCGGAACCACTCCGAGGCGGCGTAACGGGTGTCGTGATAGCTCTGCCAGAGGAGATCGGCCTGGAAGATGAGGGCCCAGGCGAGGCAGAGAACGGTTGCGGCGCGGCCGAGCAGCGGCCGGCGCTGCCCGAGGTCGAGCGCGCCGCGCGCGGCGAAGAGAGCCAACACCCAGGCCGAGGGCAAGACAAACCGGAGCAGGACGAGGCGGACGGGGAAGACGATGAGCAACAGGAGGCAGGGCAGAACGCCGGCCAGCACGAGAAGCCGCCGGTCTTCCTTCCAGATACGGATGGCGCCCCAGAGCGCCAGCAGCAGGAGCGGCCAGCCCATCGAATCAGCGAGCAGACGCGCGGTTTCGGCGACGAGAGCGGCGTAGCCGGCAGGCGTGGGAGGGGTGATGAAGTAGGCGCCGATGTCCGGCCCGTGGGTAATGAAATAGAGGTGATCGAGGAACCGTCCGGTGTGGAAGAGGACGCCGCAAGCCAGGGCGTAGGCGAGCGCGCCGGCGCCGAGCAGGGCTAGGTTGGGCTTCCAGCGGCCGGCGGGATTTGGGAGGAAGAGCAGGGCAGCGCCGGGGACGACAAACGCGGTGTAGCTTGCGTCCTTGGTGGCGGTGGCCAGGGCGGCGAAGAGGCCGAGCAGGAGCCCGCGGCGGACGGTCCAGCCCTCCCGCAGGGCGGCGGCGATGACGGCGTAGCCGCAGGCGATCCAGAACAGGGCCGGCACGTCGACGGTGGCCGTGCGGCCGTAGTGGGCCATGGGGTAGAGGACGGCGACGAAGGCGGCGGCCAGCCAGCCGGCGCGAGGGCTCCAGAGTTTGCGCCCGGTCCAGGCGCTGAGGACAACGGTTCCGGCGGCCATCAGGACGCCGGGCAGTCGTCCGAGGATGGTCATCGTTTTCAGTGCCGCGACGGGGTCGGCGAGCCCGAAGGGGTAGACGGTGGAGGCGGCCGAGAGAGCGCCGGTGAGCCAGAGCCAGGCCAGGTAGGGTCCGACGAAGAGGGCCACGACGAAATAGTGGAACAGGGGGTACTGGGGATTAAAGGGCGGCTTGCGGGCGATGAAGACGTTGTACAGTTCGGCGGCGGGCGCCAGGGGAGCAAGTTCGTCCGGGCCCCAGGGGGCGATACGGGCGGCGTCGTTGGCGTGGGGCAGGCCCCAGGGGATTCCCGGGAGGTAGAGCAGCGCCGCCGCAACAAACAGCCAGAGATACGGTCGCAGTTTCAACGGGCGCTCCTGCCGTGTGGTTTTCGACGGCCAGAATAGCACGGAGCCGGGCGGGTGGAGACGGGAGGCGGGGCCGGACGGCCTGGCCTACCGGGTGGGCGGCGACTGGCTCTCGGCGGCGGAGCGGGCGAGTTCATCGCAGCGGTTGTTGTCCTGGTGACCGGCGTGGCCTTTGGTCCAGACCCAGTTGGTGGTGTGGCGGGCGGCCTGTTCATCGAGGGCCATCCAGAGGTCCTGGTTGAGGACGGGCTTCTTGGCGGCGGTCCTCCAGCCGTTCTTTTTCCAGCCGTCCATCCAGGACTGGACGCCGTTTTTGACGTACTGGGAATCGGTGACGATCTCGACCTCGCAGGACTCGCGCAGAGCGGCGAGGGCGCGGATGGCGGCGGTGAGCTCCATGCGGTTGTTGGTGGTGTGGGCCTCGGCGCCGGACATCTCCTTGGTGTGGGCGCCGTAGCGCAGGATGCAGGCCCAACCGCCGGGGCCGGGGTTGCCGAGGCAGGAGCCGTCGGTGATGGCCTGGACCTTCTTCAGGGCGGGTTTCACGGCGGCCTTCTTTGTGGCGCGAGGCATTAGAGCAGCACGGTGGCGAGCTTTTCCTCGCCGTTGTGGAGTTGCCGCTCGAAGAAGCGGTCGACGAGGTCGAGGATGGGTTGGGAGTCGCGCTCCTGGTAGATGGCGGTGCGGAGTCTTGCGCCGTTGCGGACGCCGTGAGTGAAGTAGGTGGTGAATTGCTTCATTTTGCCGACGACGTCGAGGCCGCCCTTTTCGATGAGCATGGCGAAATAGGTGTGCATGAGGTCCCAACGATCCTGCTCGGCGGGCTGGTAGTAGCTGCCGGAGGCGACGTACTCGCGGATCTGGCGGAAGATCCAGGGGTTGGAGGAGGCGGCACGGCCGATCATGACGGCATCGCAGCCGGTTTCGCGGACCATGCGGACGGCGTCCTCGGGCCGGGTGATGTCGCCGTTGCCGATGACGGGGATGCGGACGGCGGCCTTGACCTCGGCGATGCGGGTCCAGTCGGCGTTGCCGGCGTAGCCCTGCTCGCGGGTGCGGGGATGGAGGGCGATGGCCTGGAGGCCGTTGTCCTCGGCGAGGCGGGCCATCTGGAGGTGGACGAGCTCGCGGTCGTTCCAGCCGGCGCGGAACTTCATGGTGAGGGGGATGGTGACCGCAGCGCGCACCCTCCGGAGGAGGTCCTCGACAAGGGGCAGGTTGCGAAGCAGGCCGGAGCCTCCGTTGCAGGAGACCACTTTCTTGACGGGACAGCCAAAGTTGATATCGACGGCATCGAAGCCGATGTCCTGGCAGTGGCGGGCGGCTTCGGACATGACCTGCGGGTCGGCGCCGAACAACTGGGCGCTGATAGGGTGCTCCTCGGGCTCGAAGTGGAGGTAGTGGAAGCTCTTGGAGGGCTTGCGGCCGGGGTGTCGGCTGGTGGCGACGATACCGTGGGAGGAGGTGAACTCCGTCATGATGAGGCCGCAGCCGCCCTGGGCGCGAATCAGGCGGCGGAAGACGGTATCGGTGACGCCGGCCATGGGGGCGAGCACGGTGGCGGGCTCGATGATCACGGAACCCATGCTGTAGGAGCTGGGAAAGTCAGCCATCCACTTCATTGTACCGGGTGAAACGGGGCGGGGCCGGGGAACGTAGAAACCTTCAGGAAGGACGGTTCGGATGTGGTCCAGGATAGTTGCGGGCATTGTATTGGGCGGCCTGATGGCAGGGCTGGCGGTGTGGCTGGTTAGACCGGCGCCGGTTCCGGAGGTGAAAGTCATCGTGCCGGCGGCGCCGGCGCCAAGGCTGGAGGCCCCATCGGCTGCGCCGGCCGCGACCGAGCCGGCGGCGATTCCGGTTCCGGCGAAGAAAGCGGCAAGCCGGGGAAAGGTGGAGGTGGCCAAGGCGGTGGCTGAGCCGGTGGTGGCGGCTGCGGTTGTGCCGCCGGCAGCGGCGGCTCCGGTTCCGCAGCCCGAGGCGGCAATGGAGGTGCGGGCCGCGCCGGCGGCAGTGGCCCAGCCGGCGGCGAAGCCCGTTCGCCAGCCGCAGACCGCCACGATACCGGCGGGGACGCTGATCACGGTGCGGCTGCGGGACGGATTGAGCTCGAGGTCGGCGCAGGACGGCACGAACTTCAGCGCGACGCTGGATCATCCGCTGATCGTGGACGGGATGGTGATTTCCGAGCGTGGGACGGAGCAGCGGGGCAGGGTGGTGGAGGTGGCGCGGGCGGGGCGGGTGAAAGGGCGGTCCGTGCTGGCGCTGGAACTGATCGAGCTGAACACCGCGGACGGGCAAAAAGTGGATATCCGGACCGAGGCTGTGCGAAAGGAAGAAGAGAGCGGTGTGAAGGACGACGCCAAGCGGGCGGCCGTGGCGGCGGGCATCGGGGCGGCGATTGGGGCGATTTTCGGCGGCGGCAAGGGGGCGGCGATCGGGGCGGGCGCGGGGGGCGCCGCGGGTGCGGGCGCGGCCGTGCTGACCAGGGGGAAGGACGTGGAGCTGCCGAGCGAGACGCGGCTGACGTTCCGGCTGAAGGAGCCGGTGGTGCTGACGGAGAAGATCGACTGATTCGCGCCGGAGGTGGCGGACATTGCTCCCGGGCGCGGAAACCGATATCGTGTTCGACGAAGGAGTCGATTCGTCATGCCGAACATATCCAATGCCTGGCCCAGCCGCCGGGCGCTGCTCTCCGCCGCTTCCGCGTTCACCATCGTGAGGCCGGAACTGGTGCGAGGCCAGGGGAAAGAGAGATTGCGCGCCGGCATTATCGGCTGCGGCGGGCGCGGCACGCAGGCCGTCACGGACATGCTGACGGGCACGGAGAACGTCGAGCTGGTGGCCATGGCCGACGTGTTCGAAGACAAGCTGGAAGGCTCTTTGAAGCGGCTGAGGGACCCGGGCGTGGTGAAGCGTTACGTGGGGACGCCGGTGATGCGCAAGGGGCAGATCCAGGAGATGACGGCCGAGGACCTGGCCAAGGAGTTTGCCGAGCGGGTGAAGGTGGAGCCGGACAAGCACTTCGTGGGTTTCGACGCGTTTGACAAGCTGATCAAGTCCGATGTGGACATCGTGATGCTGACGACGCCGCCGGGCTACCGCCCGCAACACTTCGAGGCGGCGGTGAACGCAGGCAAGCACGTATTTACGGAGAAGCCGATCGCCACCGACCCGGTGGGCTGCCGGCGGTTCATGGCGGCGGCCAAGCTGGCCGAGCAGAAGAAGCTGACGGTGGTCTCCGGCGCGCAGCGGCACGCGCAGAAGAACTACATCGAGACGGTGGCGAAGATCAAGGCGGGGGCCATCGGCGACATCCGCGCCTGCTATTCGAAGTACCTTTCGGGGCCGGTGTTCCACGCGCAGGGGCGCGACGAGAAGTGGGGCGACATGGAGTGGCAGCACCGCAACTGGTACTCGTTTGTGTGGATCTGCGGCGACCAGATCGTGGAGCAGCATTTCCACAACATCGACTTCATCAACTGGGTGATGGGGGGCCATCCGGTGAAGGTGGTGGCCTCCGGCGGAATTTCGTGGCGCAAGGGCAAGGAGCTGTACGGCAACATTTACGACCACATGGCGTCGGATTTTGAATACGCCAACGGGGTGCGGTATTCGTCGCACTGCCGGCAATACCCGAGGGGGGTGTTCAACGAGGTGTCGGACATGATTGTGGGGACCAAGGGGGCGTCGAACGGGCTGGACCTGTCGGCGGAGAAAGGCATCAACCCCTACGTGCAGGAGCACACCGACCTGGTGGACTCGATCCGCGGGACGGGGCCGTACCAGAACCAGGGGATGGCGATCGCCGAATCGACCATGACGTGCATCATGGGCCGGGAGTCGGCCTACTCAGGGACGATGGTGACGTGGGACCAGATCATGGCGTCGCAGTTGGATTTGCAGCCGAAGGCGTTCGACTACAAGCTGCAGATGGCGCCGCCGGAGCTGCCGGAGCCGGGCAAGTACAAGCTGGTGTGAGTGGTGATGTATACTATACATCGTGAAGCGCACGCAGCTTTATCTCGACGATGACCTCTGGAACGCGCTGCACGCGCAGGCGCTCAGCCAGTCCACAACAATGTCCGAACTGGTGAGGCAGGCCGTGCGGGAGCGCTACCTTGGCAACGCGGATGAGCGCAGGAGGGCGATGGAGGCCTTCGTGGGTATCCGAAAGGACCGGGACGATCTGCCCGAAACTGAGGAGTATGTGCGAGGACTCCGCAGGGGAGAGCGGTTGGAGAGGCTGCTGCAGAAGTGACGATCCTGGTCGATTCCGACATTCTGATCGAGGTGTCGCGCGGCAGGGATCGGGCGATCGTCGCCAGATGGTTGGATTTGGGATTGTCCGAGGATCTGGTGCTGTGCACGCCAGTGAGTGTGGCCGAACTGTGGGCGGGTGTGCGGCCGAGCGAACACGAGGCGCTCGCCGAGTTGTTCCGGACGCTGATCTGCGTTCCGCTCGACGCTGAAGCCGGCCGCCAGGCGGGCGAGTACGTGAGGCAATATCGCAAGAGCCACGGAATGGAACTGGGCGACGCGTTGATTGCTGCCGCGGCGGTGCGTAATCGGGCCGCTTTGTGGACTCGCAATCGAAAGCACTACCCGATGAAGGATGTGGTCTTCTACTGAAGACCTCGCGCCGGTCGTCCAGTCGCCGTGCGGCGTCAGCGCGCCGGTGCGGCGGGGCTCCAGAATTTCCAGGCGACGGCGATGGTGAGGAGTTGGACGGCGGCGATGAGGGCGACGCAAGCGGTCCAGCCGCCCCAGGTCCAGAGGAGGCCGGGAAGGGCGGCGCCGGCGCTGCCGCCGGTGTAATAGAACATGACGTAGAGGCCGACGGCGGCGGCTTTGCCTTCGGTGGAGACCTTGCCGATGTAGCTGGTGGCGGCCGACTGGGCGACGAAGACGCCGGTGCAGATGAGGGTGAGGCCGGCCATGACGGCGAGCAGGGATGGGATGAGAGTGAGGGCGCTGCCACCGATGCCGGCGGAGAAGGCCAGAACGATGGCGATGCGGTTGCCGAGGCGGTCGATCCAATGTCCGGCGAATGGGGTGACGAGAGCGCCGACCAGGAAGACGCCGAAGACGAGGCCCAACTGGCTGGTATTGAGATGGAAGGGCGCGGCGGCGAGGTGGAAGTTGACGTAGGTGAAGGCGGCCATCATCGCGAACAGGACGCAGAATCCGGCGGTGTAGGTGGCCAGCAGTTGAGGATTGCGGAGGTGGCGGAGGATGATGGGGCCGACCGGACGGGAGGCCGGTCCCACTACGAACCTGCGGCCGGGGGGTAGCCAGCGCCAGATGGCGAGGCCGCTGGCGAGATTGAGCACGCCAAGGACGGCAAAGGCCGTGCGCCAGGAGGCGTGGGTGGCGATGAAGGCGGACAGTGTGCGGCCGGTGAAGCCGCCGAGAACGGTGCCGGAGACGTAGGCGGCCATGGCGGCGCCGACGCCGTCGTGCCACTCCTCGTTGATGTAGGCCACGGTGACGGCGAAGATGCCGGGGGTGAGGACGCCCTGCAAGAAGCGCCAGAAGAGCAACTGGGAGTAGCCGGAGGAGGTGGCGGCGGCGAGCGTGGGGAGGGCCAGCAGGAGCGTGGCGGGGACGATGATGTTCTTGCGGCCGAAGCGATCGGCCAGCAGCCCGACGAAGGGCGCGGCGAGCGCGACGGCCAGCGTGGGGACGCTGACCAGCAGGCCGGCGCGGGCGGCGCTGAGGCCGAACTCCCGGGCCAACGCGGGCAGAAGCGGCTGCGGGGCGTAGAGCACGAGGAAGGCGGAGAAGCCCGCCAGCACCACCGCCGCTTTGCGCCGCGCGTCCATGGAGCACTATTGTCCCAGAGATCACACGGCAGTTTTCTCCAGGCGGCAACGGTGATAGGCTCACCTGCATGAAGACGACGCGCCGATGTGCTCTGTTGCCGGTATTGGCCCTGCTTTCACTGCCGCTGGCGGCGCAATGGGACGACGGGCCGGGCGAAGTTCCCTACGTGCCGACGCCGCAAGCGGTGGTGAATGCGATGCTGAAGCTCGCCGGGGTGGCCAAGGGCGAAGTGATGTACGACCTGGGGTGCGGCGACGGCCGCATCGTGATTACCGCGGCGAAGGAGCACGGCGCGCACGGCACGGGCGTGGACATCAATCCCGAACGCATCAAGGAAGCGGAAGACAACGCGCGCAAGGCCGGGGTCGAGAAGCGGGTGAAGTTCATCGAGAAGAACCTGTTCGAAGCCGACTTTCACGACGCCGACGTGGTGACGCTCTACCTGCTGCCGGACGTCAATCTGCGTTTGCGGCCGAGGCTGCTGAAGCAGTTGAAGGTGGGGGCGAGGATTGTCTCGCACAGCTTCAACATGGCCGAATGGGAGCCGGACCAGAAGATCGAGGCCGAGGGCCGCAGCCTGTACCTGTGGAAGGTGACGGAGAAGGCCAAGCAGCAGTACGGCGGGGAGTGAGGCGGCGGCCAGGGGCGGGCGGATGCGCATATACTGGACAGACCTATGGACCGCCGACAGTTTCTCTCCACCTCCGCGGCGTCGTTTGCCGCTCCATATTTCGCCCGCGCCGCGGGAAAACCGAAGCGGGTTGGGCTGATCGGATCGGGCTGGTACGGCAAGAGCGACCTGCTGCGGCTGATCCAGGTGGAGCCGGTGGAGGTGGTGTCGCTGTGCGACGTGGACTCGCGGATGCTGAGCCGGGCGGCGGAGATCGTCGCCGGGAGGCAGGCATCGAAGAAGCAGCCGCGGATGTTCAAGGACTACCGCGAGATGCTGAAGGAAAAAGACCTGGACCTGTGCCTGATCGCCACGCCGGACCACTGGCACGCGCTGGCGGCGATTGAGGCGATGAAGGCGGGCGCGGACCTGTACCTGCAAAAGCCGATCTCGGTGGACGTGCGGGAGGGGCAGGCGATCCTGGCGGCGGCGCGCAAGTACAAGCGGGTGGTGCAGGTGGGGACGCAGCGGCGATCGACGCCGCACCTGATCGAGGCGCGGGACCGCTTCATCCGGGAGGGCAAGCTGGGCAAGATCGCCTACGTCGAGGTCTACTGCTACTACCAGATGCGGTCGCGCGACACCTCGGCGCCGGTGGCGCCGCCGGCGTACCTGGACTACGAGATGTGGACCGGGCCGGCGCCGATGCGGCCCTATCTGAAGACCATGCACCCGCGGAGCTGGCGGGCGTTCATGGAGTACGGCAACGGGATCATGGGCGACATGTGCATCCACATGTACGACATGGTGCGGTGGATGCTGGAGCTAGGCTGGCCGGCGCGGGTAAGTTCCGAGGGCGGCATCCTGGTGGACAAGGCGAGCAACTCCAACATCAGCGACACGCAGACGGCGATCTTCGACCACCCGGAGGTGAAAGTGGTGTGGACGCACCGCACGTGGGGGCAGCCGCCGGATCCGAAGTATCCGTGGGGGGCGACGTTCTACGGCGATAAGGGAATGTTAAAGGCCAGCGTCATGGGCTACGACTTCATCCCGGCCGAGGGCGAGGCGGTGCACAAGGACGTCACCTACGAGTTCGAGCAGTATCCGGAGGACCGAACCGAGCAGGACCTGGAGCGGCACGTGGCGCCGGCCATCCGCGGGCACATGCGCGACCTGCTGGCCTGCCACGAATCGCGCAACAAGCCGGTAGCCGACATCGAGCAGGGGCACATCTCGACGGCGAGCTGCATCCTGGCCAACCTGTCGATGAAGCTGGGGCGGACGCTCCAGTGGGACGCGGCCCAGGGCGAGGTGGTGAACGACGCCGAGGCCAACCGGCTGCTGGCGAGGCCGTACCGCAAGCCGTGGGTGCATCCGGACACGAAGTTGGTCTGACGCCGGCGCCCGGCTGACCCCACGCCGCTACAGCCGCCCCGCGGGAGGCTGCTGTACCATGGAATTACTCCCCCGCATGCACAACTGGCAAGACCGCCAAAAGGCCCTGCTTGAGGCCCTCGACGCCCGAGTTCTCGTCCTGGACGGGGCGATGGGCACGATGCTGCAACAGCGCAACCCCACCATCCAGGATTGGGGAGGGCCGGGCTTTGAGAACTGCTCGGAGAACCTGCTGTTCACGCATCCGGAATGGATCAGGGACGTGCACAGCGCCTATTTTGAAGCCGGCGCCGACATGGTGGAGACCAACTCGTTCGGCGGCCATCCGGTCACCCTGGCCGAATTCGGCTTGGAGGATCGCTGGCACGAGGTGAACGCCACCTCCGCACGGTTGGCGCGGGAGGCGGCTGCGGAGCACGACCGTCCGGGGCGCCTGCGTTTTGTGGCCGGATCGATGGGGCCGACGACGAAGGCGATCACGGTGACCGGCGGCGTGACATTCGAGGAGTTGAGCGAAGGCTACTACCGCCAGGCGCGGGGGTTGATCGACGGCGGCGCGGATCTGCTGCTGGTGGAGACCTGCCAGGATACGCGCAACGTCAAGGCGGCGCTGCTGGCGGTGGGACGGCTGGGGCGCGAATACGGCCGCGAGATTCCCGTGGTGGTCTCCGGGACCATCGAGCCGATGGGGTCGATGCTGGCCGGGCAGACGGCCGACGCGCTCTATGCATCCATTTCGCACGCCAACCTGCTGGCCGTGGGACTGAACTGCGCCACCGGTCCGGAGTTCATGACGGATCACATCCGGACGATGCATGAGATGGCGCAGACGCGCGTCTCGTGCTACCCGAACGCCGGGCTGCCGAATGAGGACGGCAAGTATGAGGAGACGCCCGATTCGCTGGCGCGGCAGTTGGAGAAGTTCGCCGCGCACGGCTGGCTGAACATCGTGGGGGGCTGCTGCGGCACGACGCCCGAGCACATCCGCGCCATCGCCCAGATGGTGGAGGGCCGGCCGGCGCGGCGGGCGCCGCGGGCGAGCCACCGGGCGTACTACTCCGGCATCGAAGTGGTGGAGGCGGAGGAGTCCAACCGGCCGCTGATTGTCGGCGAGCGCACGAACGTGATCGGCTCGCGCGCCTTCAAGCAGCTCGTGACGGAGGAGAAGTGGGAGGAGGCGAGCGAGATCGCGCGGCGGCAGGTGCGCAACGGCGCGCACATCGTCGACGTCTGCCTGCAATCGTCGGACCGGGACGAGCTGAGCGACATTCCGCCGTTCTACGAGAAGCTGATCCGCAAGATCAAGGCGCCGGTGATGATCGACACCACCGATCCGCGCGCGGTGGAGCTTTCGCTGAGTTACCTGCAGGGCAAGGCCATCATCAACTCGGTGAACCTGGAGGACGGCGAGGAGAAGTTCGAGAAGATCTGCCCCATCGCGCGCGCCTACGGGGCGGCGCTGGTGGTGGGGACCATCGACGAGGACCCGGTGCAGGCGCAGGCGTTTACGCGCGAGCGCAAGCTCGAGGTGGCGCAGCGCTCGGTGGAGCTGCTGCAAGGCAAGTACGGGATGGCGCCCGAGGAGCTGGTGCTGGACCCGCTGGTGTTCCCCTGCGCCACGGGCGATGAGAACTACATCGGCGGGGCGGTGGAGACGATTGAAGCCATCGGGCTGATCAAGCAACACATCCCGCACGTGAAGACCGTGCTGGGCGTCTCCAACGTCTCGTTCGGGCTGCCGGCAGCGGCGCGCGAGATCGTCAACTCGGTGTTCCTCTACTACTGCACCAAGGCGGGGCTGGACCTGGCGATCGTGAACGCCGAGAAGCTGGAGCGATTCGCCTCCATTCCGGTGGAGGAGCGGCGGCTGGCCGAGCACCTGCTGTTCAACACGCCCGACGCGGAGAAGTTCCCCGGCGTGCCGGAGGACTGGCGGGAGCAGTCGCGCGAGGAACGCGCCGGCGTGAACCAGTTCAACATCGCGGCGGTCTCCGATCATTTTCGTGGCGCGCAGGTGCGCGAGAAGAAGAAATCCGCCGAGCTTCCTTTGGACGAACGGTTGTCGAATTTCATCGTGGAGGGGAGCAAGGACGGGCTGGTCGAGGATCTGGAGCGCAAGCGCGCCGGGGGCGCCGCGCCGCTGGAGATCATCAACGGCCCGCTGATGGCGGGCATGGCCGAGGTGGGGCGGCTGTTCAACAACAACGAACTGATCGTGGCCGAGGTGCTGCAATCGGCCGAGGCGATGAAGGCCGCGGTGTCGCACCTGGAACGGTTCATGCAGAAGTCCGAGACGGCCGCGCGCGGCAAGATCGTGCTGGCGACGGTGAAGGGCGACGTGCACGACATCGGCAAGAACCTGGTGGAGATCATCCTGTCCAACAACGGTTACGACGTGGTCAACCTGGGCATCAAGGTGCCGCCGGAGGAGCTGATCCAGGCGTTCCGGCGTCATCAGCCGGACGCCATCGGGCTTTCCGGGCTGCTGGTGAAGTCGGCGCAGCAGATGACGATTACCGGCGAGGACCTGCGCGAGGCGGGCATCGGCGTGCCGCTGCTGGTGGGCGGCGCGGCGCTGAGCGAGAAATTCACCATGGGCAGAATCGCGCCCGCCTACCGCGCGCCGACCTTTTACGCCAAGGACGCCATGACGGGGCTGCGGCTGCTGAACGAGATCATGGCCCCGGAGTCGCGCCAAGCGGTGCTGGCGGCGCACACGGTGGCCGAAAGCCCGGCGCCGGCGGGCGGCGCGGGCGCGGGTCCGCAGGCAAACACGAGCACGGCGCGTTCACCCAAGGTGCGCGCGGACGTTCCGATTCCCGTTGCGCCTTACCTGGAGCGCAGAGTGCGCGAGGCGCCGCACCTGGCCGAGATCTGGTCCTACATCAATCCGTTCATGCTGTATGGGCGCCACCTGGGTTACCAGGGGAACTTTGAGAAGGCGCTGCACGAGCGCGAAGAGAAGGCGCTGTCGCTGTTTCACCAGATGGAAGAGGTGAAGAAGGCGGCCGCGGGCTTCATGAAAGTGCGAGCGGTGTGGCGCTACTTCGAAGCCGAGCGCGACGGCAACGACGTGAGGCTGTTCGAGCCCGGCGCGGCGCAGGCCGCGCACGTCTTTCGTTTCGGGAGGCAGGCCGCCGCAGACGGGCTGTGCCTGAGCGACTATGTCCTGGATCCGTCCGACGACGGGAGGCGCGACCAGATCGCGATCCTGGTGGTCACCGCCGGCGAGGGCGTGCGCGAGCGGAGCGAAGCCGCCAAACAGGCGGGCGAGTATTTCCAGGCGCACGCCTTGCAGGCGCTGGCCATTGAGAGCGCGGAGGGCGCGGCGGAGTGGCTGCACCGGCGCATCCGGGAGGACTGGGGATTCCCCGATCCGCCGTCGCTGACCATGCAGGAGCGCTTCACGTCGCGCTACCGGGGCAAGCGCTACAGCTTCGGCTATCCGGCGTGCCCGAACCTGGACGATCAACAGGGCATCTGGAAGCTGCTGCGGCCGGAAGAGATCGGCGTGCATCTCACCGAGGGCATGATGATGGACCCGGAGGCAAGCGTCTCGGCGCTGGTCTTCCACCACCCGGACTGCGCCTACTTCGCGGCCGGCGCCGGGTAGTTCGGACCCAGCAACATGCTCTGCGGCCGCGGGATGGGACGGCCGTCACGCACCCACTTTTCTCCACGCGGGGCCAGGTGCTCCGCCATGCGGCCGCGCCACCGCCGGAGCGTTTGCTCGTGGCCGGCGACGCCTTCCAGGCCGTGCATCTCGGCGCGGTCGGTCTCCAGGTGGAAGAGTTGCTCGCTGCCGTCGTAGGCGTGGAAGATGTATTTCCACTTGCCGTCGGTGAGCGCGGTCCAGTGGTTCCGCTTGTCGTAGCAGACGTCGTGTTCGAGATCGATCCAGTCGCGTCTGGCGGAGAGCAGATTCTGGCCGTCGCAGGCTTCGGGAACCGAGGCGCCGGCCGCTTGGGCCAGGGTGGGCAGCACGTCGCGGATCTCCACGGGGATTTCACTGACCAGGCCGCGCGGGGCGCCAGGGCCGCGCACCAGCATCGGGATGCGGGCGGAGGGCTCGTAGGCATAGGACTTGCGCCAGAGGTGGTGGTCGCCGGTCATGTCGCCGTGGTCGGAGAGATAGACGATGAAGGTCTCCTCCATCCAGCCGCGCTTGTCGAGCGCCAAGAGGATGCGGCCCAACTGCTCATCCATGAAGGAGACCGAGCCGGAGTAACCGACGCGGGCGCGGCGGACCAGATCGGGGCCGACGTCGCCGTGCCAGATGTCGTCGCGGTTCGAGCTGCGGGGCGCGTAGGTCTCCTGCGCCCAGGCGCCCACCTGGGCCTGGGGCAGCCGGGCGTCCTGGTAGCGGTCCCAGTAGCGCTGCGGCGGATCGTAGGGGCTGTGGGGGCGGGCGAAGCTGACCTTCATGAACCACGGGCCGGGCTTCTCGTAGGTCTCCAGGAAGCGCACGGCGCAGTCGCCGGTCCAGCGGGTGGGGTGAAGGCGTTCGGGCAGGACGTAGGACTTGGCGGTGAAGTCGTTGAAGCCGATGCCGGTCGAGTCGGGATTGAGATTGGGGGCTTCGCTCGCGAACCAGGCGCGGTAGTCGCTGCGAAAGTCGATGTGTTCGGAGCGGCCGCTTTCGTCCAGGATGGTCTGGTGAAAGCCGTGCAGGTGGCGCTGCGGCGTCCAGTGCATCTTGCCGATGCCGAGGGTGTAGTAGCCGGCGCCGCGCAGCACGCGCGGCATTTCGGCGGGGTAGCTTTGCGCCACGCGCGAGTA
The DNA here is from genome assembly GCA_016213245.1 of Candidatus Solibacter usitatus. Classification (GTDB taxonomy): domain Bacteria; phylum Acidobacteriota; class Terriglobia; order Bryobacterales; family Bryobacteraceae; genus Paludibaculum; species Paludibaculum usitatum_A. Next base: position 78,064 of record JACRBC010000055.1, read on the forward strand.
GCCCAGCATGCCGTGGCGCCAGGGCGACATGCCGGTGAGCAGACCGGCGCGCGCCGGGGTGCAGGTGGGCGTGGAGGAGTAGGCGTTGCGGAAACGGACACCCTCGGAGGCGAGGCGGTCCAGCGCGGGCGTGAAGACGGCTGTGTTGCCGTCGCATCCCATCCAATCGGCCCTGTGCTGATCGCTCATCAGCAGCAGAAGGTTGGGCTGGGACTTGGACAGCGCGCGGATGAAGGCCGGCGCGGCGCAGAACTGCCGGCGGGTCACCATTCCACTTCCGTCCCGGGCTCGAGCGCCATGATGCGGCAATCCACCTGGCTCTGGATGAGCGCGGCCAGCTCGTCCGGGCGCCCGGTGAGCGGCGGAAAGGTGCCGAAGTGCATGGGAACGACGGTCTTCGCCTGCACCAGGCGGCAGGCGAGCGCGGCCTCTTTCGGCCCCATGGTGAAAAGATCTCCGATGGGCAGGAAGGCCAGCTCGGGTTCGTACAACTCGGCGATGAGGGCCATGTCGCTGAAAACGGCTGTGTCGCCGGCGAAGTAGGCGCGGCGGCCGTCGGGCAGGTGGAGGATGAAACCGGCGGCGTCGCCGCCGTAGATGATTTTGCCTTCGTCGGAGATGCCGCAGGAGTGAACGGCGTGGGTCATGGTCACGCGCATCGAGCCGGCCTGTTGCGAGCCTCCCTTGTTCATGCCGCAGGCGTTCTGGACGCCCTTGGACTCCAGCCAGGCGCAGATCTCGTAGTTGGAGATGACCTGCGGCTTGTGCTTGCGGGCCAGGGGCACGGCGTCGGCGATGTGGTCGAAGTGGCCGTGCGTGACCAGCATGGTGTCGATTCGCTGGAATTCGAAGCCGGCGGGGAAGGAGGGGTTGTCCTTCACCCAGGGGTCGATGACGACGGCCTCGCCGCCGTCCAGCCGCAACTGAAAGGTGCCGTGCCCGAGCCAGGTGATCTGCAACATCGTTCTATTTTATTCCGCTGAGCTTCTTTCGTAGGTCCCCATGGCCCAGGCCTCGGCCAGGTCATGGCCGCGGAGTCCCTTGTCGATGCCGTGGCGATCGGAGCCTTCATGCAGCATGAGGCGCGAGGTGTCCAGCGCGTAAAGTTTGAAGAAGTAGCGATGGGGTCCGTGGCCCTTGGGCGGGCAGGGGCCGCCGTAGCCCTCTTCGCCGAAATCGTTGGTCCCGCTGGTGCCCAGCCGGCCGGGGATGAAGCCTTCGGCGAGGCCGTGTTCGGAACCGGGGATGTCCCACAGGATCCAGTGCGTCCACACGCCGGAGGGCGCGTCGGGATCGTCGATCACCAGTGCGAAGCTGCGTGTGCCGGGGGGCGCGTCCTCCCATTCAATGGTCGGCGAGAGGTTCTCGCCATCACAGGTGTGCCGCTTGGGGATCTGCTCCCCCTCGTTGAATGCGAGTACGCGAATCTTGAACGCCATACAACCTCCTTCGGCGGTTCACTTGCGCTTCTCCATTTTCATCCCGAATCCGAATTCCGCCAGACCGGGGATGGTCACCGGCAGTTTACCACTCACTTCCACCTCGCCGAAGAGCGCCTCGACGGCCGCCATCTCCGACGGCAGGGCGACGCTGAAGGTGGCCAGGTAGGCGGCCACGCCGGGGTAGGCGCGCAACAGGTAGGGATTGCCCAGCGCCACGAAAGCCAGCGGCTTGCCGCAAGCGAGCAGCGCGTCAAGGAAGCCCGGGTAGTTGCCGGCCAGCGCCACGCTGCCGCGATAGGCCGAGGCGCTGGCGTAGGCGGCGACAGTCATGCTGCGACAGGCGGCTGAGGCGGCGGCGATCTGATCGAACTCGGCCGGCGGCAATTGCGGGTCCAGCAGGAGCGTCCGGGCCTTGGGGGCGCGCGCGCGGATGGCGTCGGCCAGCTCGCGGCCCTGCGTGGAGAAGCGCCCGGCGGCCAGGATGTAGAAGCAGCCGGCGCCCGGCTCGGCCAGCGGCAGCAGCCCGCCGTCGTTCTTGACCAGCGTCAGCGCCTTGCGCGCCACCAGCGCGGCCTGCTCCTCGTCTTCGGGCAGCTCGATGGAATCGCTGATCGACTCCAGGTCCACAAGCTTCTTCTTGTGCAAGCCCACCTTGATCTTGGCGTTGAGGATCCTGAGGACGCTCTGGTCGAGACGCTGCCGGGAGAGGCGCCCGCTCTCCACCGCTTCGACAATAGCCTTCACGCTGTCGCGCGCGTGGGCGGGGATGAGCAGCAGGTCGGCGCCCGCCTCCACGGCGCGCACGGCCGCCTCGCCCGGCGGGAAGAGCTTGGTCAGGCCCTGCATGTCCATCGCGTCGGTGGTGATCAGGCCGTTGAACCCCAGATCCTTGCGCAGCAGTCCGGTGAGGATATTCTTCGAGACCGTGGCCGGAATCGCCTCCGGCTCGTAAGCCGGAACGTGCAGGTGGGCGGTCATGACGCTATCGACGCCGGCCTCGATGGCGGCCCTGAAAGGAACCAGCTCCACGGCATCCATGCGCTCGCTGGATGCGTTGACCACGCCCAGGCCGATGTGGCTGTCGGTTTCGGTGTCGCCGTGGCCGGGGAAGTGCTTCACGGTGGTCAGAACGGCGTTCTTCGGATCCCGGCGGGCGCCCTCGATGAAGGCTTTGACATGCGCCGCCACCGCCTGCGGGTTTTCGCTGAACGAACGGATGTTGATGATGGGGTTGGCCGGATTGTTGTTGACGTCGGCGTCGGGCGCAAACAGCCAGTGCACCCCCACGGCGCGCGCCTCGCGGCCGGTGGCCGCCCCCAGCGCCGCGGTGGCCGCCAGGTCGCCCGCCGCCCCGTAGGCCATCAGGTGCGGGAACTGCGTGGTGGAATGCAGGCGCATGGATGCCCCGCGCTCGAAGTCGCCACCCACGATGAGCGGCACCTTGGCCTGCTTCTGCATGCGGTTGAGGAAGGCGGCCATCTGGTAGGGATCGGCTTTCTTCACAATGCCGTTCTGCACGCGGTTGAGCACGATCAGTCCGCCGACGCGCACGTCCCGGACCAGCGCGGTGTACTCCCGGTAGGCCTTGCTGCGCACGTTGGGCGACTCGCCGTAGAACTGCACCATCAGGAGCTGCGCGGCCTTCTCCCGCAGCGTCATGGATTTCAGCCAGCGCTGCGCCTGGCCGGCCGGGCGCTTGGCGGGAGCGGGTTTTGCGGCGGAGGAGACGGCCGCGGGGCAAGTGGCGGTGATGGCCAGAAGCAAGGCCAGGGACTTTCGCATCCCCCTCAATCTAGCAGGATCGTCAGGCGGAAACAGGGCTCAACTGGCAGTCTTCTTGCGGGCGCGGGGCGGAGCCGAACGTTCGGCGATCGGCGGCTTTTTTGGCGTCTTGAGCAGACGGCCGGCGGCGCGGATCAGGTGCTGCACCTCATTGGAGCTCTTCATGATCACGGTGTTGGCGCCGGTGGTCTTCTCCGTCAGCCCCAGGGCGTCCACGAAGCCGGAGATGAGCACGATCGGGATTCCCGGCTTCTCCTCGCGGAGCTTCTCGATCAGCTCGACGCCGTCCATGCCGGGCATTCTGAAATCGGTGACCACCAGGTCGTACTGCCCGGCACGGAACAGCTCCAATGCCTTCCTTGCATCGGAGGCGCCGTCGGTGAGATAACCGAGCTCCTCCAGGACCACGCGCCGGGCCATCAGGCCGGAGCGGTTGTCGTCCACCAGGAGGATTCGCGCCGTGGGAATGATTGCGGATTTGAGTCGGGCGGGCATGTATGAAAACATGCCGAAGTTAACAGAGGCGCAATGCCGGTGTCAACGCTCTTGTATCGCTCTCATAGCGAGAGAGATTCATTTCTTGACTTCGGCGGTGAGCTGTGATGCGAGCGCGCTACTCCACCTCGCGCGGCGCAGTGTAGCCGGTCTTGGCTGTGATGGTGTACTTCATCGGCTTGTGCTTTTCGTCGGTGATCTTCAGCGGTTCGCCGGTGGAACTCACCAGTTCCACTTTGATCTTGCGGTACTTGCCGTCGCGCGCCGAGTTGGTGGGCTGGTAGGCCAGCGAGTAGGTGTTGCGCAGCGCCTCGTTGACCTGCCGGAAGATACCCCCGTATTCCCCGAAGAAGCGCGGGAACCAGGCCTGGCCGCCGGTCTCCTTGGCGAAGGTGCGCAACTGGTTGTCGGCCTGGAGGAAGTCGAGCCTCTGGATGGGCCCCATGGCGCCGTGCGAATCGGCGTATTCGCGAATCGACTGCAGGGTGCCGAGAGCGTAGATGGGCACGCTGGCGGTCTGGAGCTTGCGGCGGGTCTGGTCGAAGGTGATCTTGGAGAAGGTGTCCATGCCGCTGCCGATGTAGAGGATGGCCTTGCGGCCCTCGATGTCGCTCATGCGGTCGGCCACGTCGGTCAGGGCGTCGTAGAGGTTGGATTCCGAAAAGCCGGGGATGCGCAGGCGCGCCAGGGCTTCATTCGTGTCCTGGCGGTTGGTGGAGAAGTCGCTGAGGATCTCCGGGCGCAGGTCGAAGGCCACCACGGCGACGCTGTCCTCGGGCCGCAGCGTCTGGAGGAAGCCGTAGCAGGCGGTGAGCGTCTCCTGCCAGCCGTAGGACCAGTACTGCTGGTAGAGGTTGCTGAACTCGATCACCATGGCCAGGGTGATGGGCGCCTCGCCCGTGTTGAATCCGGTCACCTTTTGCGGGACGCCGTCTTCCATGATGCGGAAGTTGCCCGCCGGAATGCCCGGGATGAAGCGGCCCCGGTTGTCCAGGACGCCGACATCCACGTTGACGGTGAGGGTGTCGCTGCGGAAGGTGGGGCCTTCAGCGGGTCCGCCCTCGCCGGGCTTCTTCTTTTGCAGCTTGGAGGGAATCTTGCCCTGCGCCGCGGGTGCTGCCGGAGTTTCGGCGGGCTTTTCCGCCGAGACGGGGTCGGCCTTCTTCTTGGGCCGGGCCACGGTGTCGCCGCTTTCCTTCTTGGGGCCGGATTGAGCCAGCACAAGGGCGCAGCCGGCGGCCAGCGCGACTGCAAGGACGGGACCCAGAAAACGACGCATCATCATGATCAGACTCCTACTCTTACTATGATACGCCCGCAACCCGCAAAGGTTGCTCCCGCGCCGGGTGCGCGACATGAATGTTGACCATGGTCGAGTCTTCTTTCTTGTGGCGTGTTGCCTAGCGTAGTGATACGCTAGATCACGGAGGTCCCATGAACGATACCCTCGCGACGCTGGAAGCCCGACGCGCCGCCACCCAA
>JACRBC010000053.1 GCA_016213245.1 Candidatus Solibacter usitatus
ATCCTTGATCGGGTTGCTCGCCAGCAGAGCCCGTCTCCGCTTCACCGGCACCCGCAGACTAACACGCCCCAATCCCAGGCCCAAGCAAAAGGGGACACTTCTACTTTGCCGGCATGGGGACGTTTCTACTTTGCCTTGACATCGCGCCTTCATATAATTGACTCCGAAATCAATTTGTGACAGAATCCCCATCGGTTGGCAGGGGTGTAGTTGTTGTTGCCCTGCCAGCGATTCACGCTTCCGGGGAGGTGCCACCAATGAGTGGTCTCACACGGTTTATCAAGGCCGCCACGCTTGTTGCAGTGACGGTTTTTTCTCTTTGGGGACAGTCCTACACCGCCGCCATCCGCGGTACGGTAACTGACTCCACCGGCGCCGCCGTACCCGGCGCCAAGGTGGTTGTGACCGAAGCCGACCGAAACGTCGCGCACCCCGTCACGACGGACGAGGCGGGCCGCTACATCGCCACCGCGCTTCCTCCGGGCAACTATACCCTGGCGGTGGAGGCCTCCGGCTTCAAGAAACATCAGCAGAGCGTCTTCACCCTTGCCGTCCAGCAGCAGTCTACCCTCGACGTGCAGTTGCAGGTGGGCGACATCTCCACCGCCGTCGAGATCACGTCCAGCGCTCCGCTGTTGAACACCACGATTTCAAACCTCGGCCAGGTGATCGAAAACAAGTTCATCCTGTCGATGCCCAACCTCGGGCGCGACTCCCTCAGCCTGGCCTACCTCACGCCGGGCGTCGTCGGCGCGGGCGGTAGGCGCGGCGACACCAGCACCAATTTCGTCGCCAACGGCGCGCGCAACTCCACCTCCGACGTGCTCGTGGACGGCGTCACCGTCACCACCGTCGAACAGAACTCCGGCATCACCGACCTGAAGTACAAACCCTCCGTGGACGCCGTCCAGGAGTTCAAGATGCAGACGAACTTCTTTTCCGCCGAGTACGGCCAGACCGGCGGCGCGGTGGTCAACATGGTGACCAAGTCCGGCACCAACCAGTTCCACGGCACCGGCTTCTACTTCCTGCGCCACTCCGACCTGAACGCCAACGGCTGGTTCGCCAATCGCGCCGGCAGCCGGCGGTCGTTCTACCGCCGCGACCAGTTCGGCGGCGTCATCGGCGGCCCCGTCAAGAAGGACAAGACCTTCTTCTTCGCCACCTATGAGTACACCAAGTCCAAGAGCCCGCTGGGCTACACGGCGACGTTCCCCACGCTGGACCAGCGCAACGGCGACTTCTCGAAGACCTTCCAGTCCAACGGCCAGCTCATTCAGATGTACAACCCGTTCGACACCTTCGTGAACTCGAGCGGCGCGGTGGAGCGCAGGCCCTTCGCCGGCAACACCATCCCCAAGGCGATGTTCGACCCCGTGGCGGTGAAGGCGATCGGCTACTTCCCGGCCCCGAACCAGACCACCAACGCAGTCACCAACGCCAATAACTGGTTCAAGGAAGGCGTCACCGTGGGGCCCGGCCACAAGATGGACTTCAAGGGCGACCACAACTTCAACGAGAAGAACCGCATCACCGGCCGCTACAGCTACAACCCCAGCGAGGGCGTTCCGCCGAACCTGTTCGGCGACGGCAACCCGGCCTACACGTTCAACGATGGTCCCAGCTACAACAAGGCCACCTCGCTGGTCTCCGACTTCACGCGGGTGCAGAGCGCCTCGACGATCTGGACCGTGCGCTACGGCTTCACCTATGCCGACTATGGCCGGCAGCCCATGGCGCCGTTTGATCTCACCACCCTCGGCTTCCCCAAGTACATGAAGGACAACGCCCCTTACCTCGTCTTCCCGACGATGGCCCCCGACGGCTATACCGACATTGGTACCGAGGGCTGGCTCATCATGGACAGGCAGGAAGGCGTCCACCAGGTATCCGGCTCCCTGACCAAGATCATCGGCGGCCACAACCTGAAGGCCGGCGGCGAAATGCGCCAGTTCTTCCTGAACTACCTCCAGCCCGGCTACCCCTCGGGCCGTGTCACGTTCTCCGCGCAGACCACGCGCAAGCTGCTCAACACCGGCGACAGCTACCAGGGCAACGGCTTTGCCACCATGCTGCTGGGCTGGGGCGGCGGCGGCGACTTCCACATCGATCCGAAGGTCTTCACGCGTTCGCGCTACATGGGTTTCTATCTCCAGGACGACTGGAAGATCACCCGCAAACTCACGCTCAATCTCGGCCTGCGGTATGAGTTCGACATCCCGCGCTGGGAGACGCAGGACCGCCAGAGCTACTGGGACCTCGGCGCCAAGGCGCCCATCTCCGTGCCCGGCTACAATCTCACGGGCGTCTACCGCTTCACGGGCGCCAGCCGCCGCTCCCCGTTCGACGGCGACTACGACAACTGGAGCCCGCGCCTCGGCTTTGCCTACGCGCTGAATCAGAAGACCTCCATCCGCGGCGGCTACGGACTGCTCTACCAGCTCTCCCGCGCCACCGTGTATGGCCACACCGGCTCGGCCTTCAACGTGAATTCGAACCCCACCTTCACGCTGGATTCCAACGCCACCCTCTACGCCAAGTTGAGCAGCCCCTACCCCGATGGGATGCTGCTGCCGCCCGGCAGCTCACGGGGCGACAAGACGTTCCTCGGACTCGGCGCCGGTACCGTCATCCCCAATTGGAACCGCAACCCCGAGTACTACTCCTGGAATCTCTCAGTGCAACGCGAACTGCCCTGGCAGTCTGTCCTGGAGGTCAACTATACCGGCAGCCGGGGCGCGCATCTGTTCGTGCCATTTACCAGCCTGACGCCTCTGGATCCGCAGTACTGGGGCATGGGCCGCACGGCGCTGCAGGCGCAGGTGCAAAACCCGTTCTACGGTTACATTACCGACCCCAAGGCCGTCAATCTGAACCGCCAGACGGTTCAGCTTTACCGGCTCTACCGCCCGATGCCGCAGTTTGACGGGGCCAGCTCCGGCACCGCTGAACCGGCCGTCGGCAACTCCTTCTATCACGCTGTCCAGATGAAGTATGAGAAGCGCTTCTCCAATGGCTTCACCTTCCTCGGCCACTACACCTGGTCGAAGATGATCGACAACTCCTCGGTCGGCTCCGGCAACTACTCCTGGCTCGGCGGTTCCACCTCCATGCAGAATCCGCTGAACCGGAGACTGGAGAAGTCGCTCTCCGCCCACGACATCGCCCACCGCGTCATCCTGACGGGCGCCTACCAGCTTCCGTTCGGCAAGGGCCGGGCGTTCGGCGGTAACGCCAGCCGCCTGGTGGACATGATCATTGGCGGCTGGGAAGCCAGCGGTTTCTTTACGCTCCAGGGCGGCAACCCGTTGCAGGTCTCCCAGGACGGCGGCACGCTGTGGAACGGCACGCAGCGGCCCAACCTCATCGGCGACCCGTCCACCAGCGGCGGCGTCACCGGCCGCCTGAACGGCTACTACAACCAGGCGGCGTTCTCCCGTCCGGCGAGCGACGTCTTCGGTACGGCGCCGCGGTATCTGAACTACCGCGGACCTGGCATCAAGACTCTGGACGCCGCTCTACTGAAGAGCTGGAGGACCAAGGAGGGCCAGCGTTTCGAGTTCCGGCTCGAAGCCACCAACGCCACCAATACCCCCATCTTCGGCGACCCGGCCAGCGGCTACGGCGCCAGCAACTTCGGCACCATCAACGGCGTCAAGGTTGGATCGCGCAACGTCCAGCTTGGGTTCAAGTACTACTTTTGAGCCCCGTCGAATGACTTGATTCCGGGCCGGCGTTCCGCCCAGCGGCTGAACGCCGGCCCTTCCCTTTTCTGCGCCGCTCTGCCCTATGCTGGTAGCACGATGACGCACCGGCGTTCTTTCCTCCAACTCAGCGGCGGTGCAGCCGCCGCAGCCCTGCTGAAAACCCGGCCCGCCTTTGCCGCCGATTCGTGTCCCAACATTGTCCTGATCTACGCCGACGACGCCGGCTATGGCGACCTCGGCTGCTACGGCGCCACGTCGGTGCGGACGCCGAACCTGGACCGGCTGGCACAAGGCGGCGTGCGCTTCACCGACGCGCACTCCTCCTCGGCCACCTGCACGCCGAGCCGCTACTCGATGCTCACCGGAGAGTACGCCTGGCGCAGGAAGGGCACCGGCGTGCTCCCCGGCGACGCGCGGCTGATCATCGAGCCCAGAAGGCCCACGCTGCCGGGCATGCTCCAGCAGGCGGGCTACCGCACCGGGGTCGTCGGCAAGTGGCACCTGGGGTTGGGCGCGGGCAACGTGGACTGGAACGGCGACATCAAGCCGGGGCCGCTGGAGATCGGCTTCGACTCGGCCTTCCTGATGCCCGCCACCGGCGACCGCGTGCCGTGCGTCTACGTCAAGGACCGGCGCGTGGTGGGGCTCGACCCCAACGATCCGATCCGCGTCGACTACACCAAGCCCTTCCCCGGCGAGCCCACCGGCAAGGCCAATCCCGAACTCCTCAAAATGCACCCCAGCCACGGTCACGACATGGCCATCGTCAACGGCGTCAGCCGCATCGGCTACATGACGGGCGGCAAGGCCGCGCTGTGGAAGGACGAGGAGATGGCCGAGGCGTTCCTCAACGCCGGCACGGCCTTCCTCGACCAGAACCGCACGCGGCCCTTCTTCCTTTACTTCGCCACCCACGACATCCACGTGCCGCGGCTGCCCAATCCGCGCTTCGCCGGCAAGACCAGCATGGGCCCGCGGGGCGACGCCATCGCCGAGCTGGACTGGACCGTCGGCAAGCTGCTGGACCACCTGGACCTGCTGGGCCTGACGAAGAACACCCTGGTGCTGTTCTCCAGCGACAACGGCCCGGTGGTGGACGACGGCTATAAGGACGACGCGGTGGAAAAGCTGGGCGGCCACCGGCCGGCGGGCCCGCTGCGCGGCGGCAAGTACAGCAACTTCGAGGGCGGCACGCGCATTCCCCTGCTGGCCCGCTGGCCCGGGCGCATCAAGCCCGGACAGGTGTCGGACGCCCTGGTCGGCCAGCAGGACTTCTTCGCCTCATTAGCGGACCTGGCCGGCCAGAAACTCGGCGAGGAGGCCGCCCCGGACAGTTTCAACGTGCTGCCCGCGCTGCTCGGGGAATCGAGGAGCGGCCGCGAGTGGATCGTCGAGCACGCCCGCGCGCTTTCCATGCGCAAGGGCGAGTACAAGCTCATCGAGGCCAATCCCGGCCAGGCGGTGAACCCAAACACCAACACGGAGATGGGCAGCGGCGCGGCGCCGCAGCTCTACCGCGTGACCGAGGACCCGGGCGAGCGGCGCGACCTGGCCGCCGGGATGCCGGAAAAGGTCCAGGAACTGGCCGGGCTGCTGGGCAAAGTGAAGGCCAGCCCGCGCAGCAGGCCCTGATGCGCAAGCGCTTTCCGGGTTTGGGACCCGCCCGTGTGATAACCTGGAGGAGAATTTGAGCGCCAGCGATGCCGGCCCGCGTCAGTGAGGCGTTCGTCCTCCGCACTTACCCCTTCCAGGAAGGGGATCTGATCGTCAGCTTTTTCAGTCGCGATCAGGGCAAGTTGCGAGGCGTCGCCAAACGTGCGCGGAAGCCGAAGAGCCCCTTCGGTTCGGCCGTCGAACGCCTCTCGCAGGTCCGGATCTCCTATCACCAGCGGGAAAACGTCGAACTGGTCCGCCTTGAGTCCGCCGAGCTGATCCAGACGCAATTCGGTCTCTCCAGC
>JACRBC010000054.1 GCA_016213245.1 Candidatus Solibacter usitatus
ACCGCCGGCCAGGGCTACGAGCTCCAGGCCATCGCCGCCGTCGTCATCGGCGGCGGCTCGCTGCGCGGCGGCGAAGGTTCCGTCGTCGGCACCCTCATCGGCGCCTTCATCATGGGACTGCTGGCCAACGGCAGCGACCTGCTCGGCATCTCGCCCTACCTCCAGCAGGCCATCATCGGAGCTGTCATCATCCTCGCCGTGGTCTTCGACGAGATCCGCAAACGCAGAATGACGGCCTAGCGCAACTCCACCCGGTACCACGGCGCCGCCGCGTCCAGAAACAGTTTCCACCTCCCGCCGCTCTCCTCGGCCACTCTCGGTGTTCCCATCGGCCGTCCCGCGCCATCCAAAGCAACGTAGCTCAAGCGCGCCCCGCGTTTGAATCCGCGCAGCGTCACCACCGCCTTGAAAGGTTCGATCAGCATGGGCGCCGTACCGGTCTCCGGAGTGCTGGTCCGCGCCTGGTTCCACTTCATCCCCTCGTTCGCCGTGCGCCCGCCGGCCGTCAGCAGCAGCGAATCCGCGTCCAACTCGACCAGCAGCACGGCCCCGAAGCCCGTCTCGCTCTCCACGTCCATCCGCCCGGCGCTGGCCTTGACTCCTCCCATCCTTCCCACCACCATCGCTACGCCTTTCGACCCGCCCGTCAACAGCCCCTTGCGCCACATCAACTCGCCCGTGCCGCTCCGCACAGCCTCCTCCGGCCGGGCCCGCGGAACCGCCCCCCGCTTGTCATCGAAGCGCCCCACGCGCACCGCCGCCATCGCCGCGATCGCCGGATTCAGGCCCGGCGTGAACCACGGCTGCTCGGTGCTCTTCAGCCGCAAGCTTTCGGCCACCTGCTCGGGCGTGTAGTTGCGGACCAAAGTCGTGCGCCCAGCCCGAAAGCCTCCCCGCTGGAATATCACCGCCGAGGCGGCCAGTTGCGACATCTTCACCGCGTCCTGCCGGATGTCGAAATGGCCCGGCGGACGCGGCTTCCAGTTCTCCGCCGAACTGTGCTCGAAGCTGTACCAGAACAGCCCGTCCCAATCCTGCAGACCGCCGTAGGCCGCCAGCAAAGGGATCAGCTCCGCGCCGTATTCGTTCGGGTAGGGCTCGTTCACCTCTGAGACGATGAACGGCTTGCCCGCCACCGCCGCCCGCGCCAGTGCCGCCAGCGCTCCCCGTCCCGGCTGGTCCACCTGCGGGGTGTTCGCAATCTCGAAGCCCCGGCGGCGCGTCACCGGGTCGTCGACATAGCGCGGGTGCTGCCAGTATGTGTGCGCGTCCACCACGTCCATCTGCGCCGTGGAGCGCAGAATCGGGTAGGGCGGCAGGCCGCCGCCGTGCACGCTGGTTCCCACCACCGGCGCTTTCACCCCGAGGTCCTGCTTCAGGAAGGCCTGGAACTCGCGATAGAACTTCTCCTCCAGGTGCATGTAGAACTCGGCCTCCTTCCTGAAGCGCTCGGCGCTGGCGGAGGCGAAGTCCTTGGGATCCAGCCGCGGCAAGTCCGTCTTGGCCCATGCCTTCCACAGCGCGGTCAGGTCGCGTTCGTAACTCGCCGGTATGTCCCCCCAGGTCCGGTCCGCCGTCTTGGGGTCGAAGCCCTGGCCTCGCAGCCGTCCCCGCACCCAGCTCTCAATGAGCGAGTTCTCGTTCAGGATCTCCACCAGCGCCACCGCCGGCTCGTTCCTGTACTCGTTGCCCGTGTACGGATTCCGGTGCGTCAGGTAGGCTGTGGCGAACTCCCTCTGCAGTTCGATCATCCGCGGGTCGAACAACGTCAGCGCCTTGGCGTAGCCCGTCTCGGAGGCATCCTTCACTCCGTCAGCCTCCTGGAAGGCCCTCGCCACGTTCAGGTTCAAGTCTACGTAGATGCCGCGTTTCTTCAGTTCCGCCACCAGGAAGTCGAGCCGGTCCAGGTTTCCGGCGTGCAGATGGCGCGAATCGGAATAGGCGCTGTCGATCAACCCGCGCGGCGACCGCCAGTCGTGGTGGTGGATGCGCACGCAGTTCACGCCGAACCGCGCCAGGTGCGCCGCCACCGCCGGAGCCAGTTCTTTGGGCGGAAAACTGGCCGCGAAGGAAAAGTTCACGCCCCACAGCCTGAGCCGCTTGCCGTCGCCGGTGTAAAGATGCCCGTTACGCGCCGCCACAAACCCCGCTCTTCCCGCCGGCGCGTCCAGCAGGAACGAGACGTCGGCGGCTGTTGAGCCTTCCACGTTCCAGATCATCTCGAACGGAGCCCACTGCGCGAAGGCGGGCAGGCCCAGTACACCCAGGAGGAGAAGCTGTTTCATTTCGCCAATACTCTATCGGAATCGGCCCCCTCGCGGAAGCCCCCGCCCGCTGCGGTATACTCCGCCTCAGTATGACCACGCGCCTCCTCCTCTGCCTCGCCGCTCTCGCCGTCTCCATGAGTGCCGCCGACGTCAAGACCGGCGTCGCAGGCCGCAATATCTCCACCATCACCATTCGCAGCGAGTCGCTCAACGCCGACCGCAACGTCAACGTCCTGCTGCCGCTCGACTACGCCCACTCCACGCGCCGCTATCCCGTCCTCTACCTGCTCCACGGCCTCGGCGACGATCACACCGCCTGGGCCTTCATGACCGACCTCTCCGGCTACGCCGCCCGCTTCGGCATCATCATCGTCATGCCCGACGCCTCCCGGAGCTGGTACGTCAACAGCGCCGCCGACCCCGCCGCTAAGTTCGAGGACTTCATCGCCAAGGACCTCATCACCTACGTCGACAGCCACTACCGCTCCATCCCCCTGCGCCGTGCCCGCGCTGTCTCCGGCCTCTCCATGGGCGGTTACGGCGCTATGTTCCTCGGCCTCAAATACGCCGGCCGCTTCGGCGCCATCGGGGCTTTCAGCGGTGCGCTCGCCATGGCCCATGGCGCGCCCGCCCCGCTCCAGCCCAATGCCACCGAGGAAGCCCGCAAACGGATGGAGCAGATGATGGCCCTCTTCGGCGCCCCCGACTCCGGCGATCGCAAAGCCCGCGACCCCTTCGTGCTCCTCGAAACGGTCCCCGCCGGCCAGATGCCGCTGCTCTACATCGCCTGCGGCGGGCAGGATTTTCTGTTGAAACAAAACCGCGACTTCGTCGACCTGCTGTCGTCGAAGAAGATCGCCTACGAGTACCGCGAGGTCTCCCCGCGCGTTCATTCCTGGGACTTCTGGGACGACCAGATCGCCATCTTCCTGAATCTGCTCGCCCGTACGCCGGGCTTCGACATGCGGCAGCCCGGCCCGGCCCCCATCCCCGGTCCCGCCCCCCAGCCCGGCCCGGCGCCCGGGGATTAGCCCGCCTCTCGCAAGATGGCAACGCACCCGCCCACCCCCGTCGCCCTCTCCGCCCGCGGCCTCGCCAAGCGCTACCCCAGCGGCCAGGCCATGCTGGAGGTCTTCTCCGGAGTCGACCTCGACATCCGCGCCGGCGAGCGCGTCGCCCTGACCGGCGAAAGCGGCACCGGTAAGTCCACCCTCCTCCACCTGCTGGGCCTCCTCGATTCGCCTTCCGAGGGGCGGGTGCTCATCCACGGCGCCCCTACCTCCGGCCTGGAGGAGTCCGCCCTGGCCGCCATCCGCAACCGCGAAATCGGCTTCGTCTGGCAGATGAACACCCTCCTGCCCGAGTTCACGGCCCTGGAAAACGTCATGATGCCGCTGCTCATCCGCGGCACACCCTCCGCCCCCGCCGCCGCCGCGGCAGCCGCCCGCCTCGACGAGGTCGGCCTCTCCGCCCGCGGCAGCCATCGCGCAGGCGAGCTCAGCGGCGGCGAGCAGCAGCGCGTCGTTCTGGCCCGCGCCCTCGTCTCCGATCCCAGCATCCTGCTGGCCGATGAACCCACCGGCAATCTCGACGAACGCACCGGCGCCGCCATCATCGATCTGATCGAGCAGGTTCACGCCCGCCGTGGCCTCGCCGTCCTTTACGTCACCCACAACCCCGCTTTCGCCGCCCGTGCCGGCCGCCTCCTGGAACTGCGTGCCGGCAGGGTAAACCAGAGGTCCAGTACGGATCCCCCAAATCCCGCCGCCCCGCCGGCCCCCGCGTCATCTTAGAATCAGGTTAGGGCGTGCCGCAAGCCGGGCGCGCGGGATTACAAGCGTCTGCCCGGGTCCGGCAGGCGCCGGCGGTCCGGGCATCCATCGCGGCGGCCCGGCCTCCAGAAGAGGGCAAGCCGATGTTTGAACGCTACACCGAAAAGGCTCGCAGGGTCATCTTCTTTGCTCGCTATGAGGCCAGCCAGTTCGGCAGCCCCTATATCGAGACCGAACACCTCCTGCTCGGCCTGCTGCGCGAGGACAAGGCCCTGGCCAACCGCTTCCTGCGTTCCCAGGCCATCATCGAGTCCATCCGCAAACAGATCGAGGCGCAGACCACGGTCCGCGAGAAGGTGTCCACCTCCGTCGACCTGCCCCTCAGCACCGAGTGCAAACGCGTGCTCGCCTACGCCGCCGAAGAGGCCGAGCGCCTCGGCCACAAACACATCGGCACCGAGCACCTCCTGCTCGGCCTGCTGCGCGAGGAAAAGTGCTTCGCCGCCGAAATCCTTCACGAGCGCGGTCTGCGCCTGAACCAGGTGCGCGACGAGATCGCCCGCTCCACCTCGGAGAAAACCACCACCAGCCGCCCCAAGGAGTCCTCCCTCCTCGGTGAATTCAGCCGCGACCTCACCCAGTCCGCCTCCGACGGCTCGCTCGACCCCCTCATCGGCCGCGACTACGAGCTCGAGCGCGTCGTCCAGATCCTCTGCCGCCGCACCAAGAACAACCCCGTCCTCATCGGCGAGCCCGGCGTCGGCAAGACCGCCATCGTCGAGGGTCTCGCCCAGCGCATCGCCGACGGCGACGTCCCCAGTTTCCTCGCCGACAAGCGCATCCTCGCCCTCGACCTCTCCCTCATCGTCGCCGGCACCAAGTACCGCGGCCAGTTCGAAGAGCGCTTGAAGACCATCATGAAGGAGTTGATGGAAAACCAGAACGCCATCATCTTCATCGACGAGCTGCACACCCTGGTCGGCGCCGGTTCGGCCGAAGGCTCGCTCGACGCCGCCAATATCCTCAAGCCCGCCCTCTCCCGCGGCGAAATCCAGTGCATCGGCGCCACCACCCCCGCCGAGTTCCGCAAGTCCATCGAAAAGGACCGCTCGCTCGAACGCCGCTTCCAGGCCGTCAAGGTTCCGCCGCCCACCGAACAGGACGCCTGCCGCATCCTGTTCGGCATCAAGGAGCGCTACGAAAAATTCCACGCCGTGGCCTACACCGATGAGGCCATCGAGACCTCCGTCTTCTCCTCCTCCCGCTTCATCCCGGACCGTTTCCTGCCCGACAAGGCCATCGACCTCATCGACGAGGCCGGTGCGCGCGTCAAGCTCCGGCAGACCACCCTGCCGCCCGAAATCAGCGAGATTCAGAAGCGCGTCAAGTTCATCTCGCACCGCATGGAAACCGCCATCGCCAACCACGAGTTCGAAAAGGCGCGTTTCTATAGCGACGAAGAACGCCGCGAGCGGGAGAACCTCCGCGTCCTGCGCGAGAAGTACAACCTCGACGACACCTCCACCGGCATCGTCACCAAGGAAGACATCGAGGACGTCGTCGCCCGCTGGACCGGCGTCCCCATGACCGCCATCAAGGAGGAGGAGGTCTCCAAGCTCCTCCGCATCGAAGAGGAGCTCCACAAACGCGTCATCAGCCAGGAGAAGGCCATCGGCGCCCTGGCTCGCGCCATCCGCCGCTCCCGCGCCGGCCTCAAGTCGCCCAAGCGCCCCTCCGGCTCCTTCCTCTTCCTCGGACCCACCGGCGTCGGCAAGACCGAAGCCGCCCGTGCCCTCTCCGAGTTCCTCTTCGGCAGCGAAAAGTCCCTGGTCCGGTTTGACATGTCCGAGTTCATGGAGAAGCACGCCGTCTCCAAGCTCATCGGCTCGCCTCCCGGCTACGTCGGCTACGAGGAGGGCGGCCAGTTGACCGAGCGCATCAAGCGCAACCCCTACTCCGTCATCCTTCTCGATGAAATCGAAAAGGCCCATCCGGACATCTACAACATCCTGCTCCAGGTCTTTGAGGATGGCCAGCTCACCGACGGGCTCGGTAATACGGTGGACTTCAAGAACACCATCATCATCATGACCTCCAACCTCGGCGCCCGCTTCCTCGACAAGAAGGGGCAACTCGGCTTCTCCTCCCAGCAGTCCGGAATGCCGCACAAGGTCGAGGAGATGGTGAACGCCGAGGTCAAGCGCGCCTTCAACCCCGAGTTCCTCAACCGCATCGACGAGGTGATCCTCTTTACCTCGCTCGCCGAGGAGGACCTCGTCAAGATCATCGGCCTGCTCGTCGGCCAGATCAACCTCAATCTCGCCGCCAAGCAGATCACCATCAGGCTCGACGCCGACGCCTCAAAGTACATCCTGGAAAAGACCTGCGCCGATCGCAGCTACGGTGCACGCCCCCTCCGCCGCGCCCTCCAGAAGTACATCGAAGACCCGCTCTCCGAAGCCCTCATTCAGGGCTCGCTCCAGCGGCCGGCCGACTACGAGATCTTCCTCGGGGAAACCGGCATCTTCTGCCGTCAGATCGGCGGCGAAAGCGAAGTGGCTATCGTCGGCGCCGGCTCAGGTTCCGGCGACGGCGCACCCATCTCCCTCTACCCGTTCTAGTCCCTGCTCAGAGCCGCGACCGTAAGCGAGCGGGTACGACGCTTCAGAGCCGCGACCGTAAGCGAGCGGGCACGACGCTTCAGAGCCGCGACCGTAAGGGAGCGGGTACGACGCTTCAGAGCCGCGACCGTGAGAGAGCGGGCACGACGCTTCAGAGCCGCGACCGTGAGGGAGCGGGCACGACGCTTCAGAGCCGCGACCGTGAGGGAGCGGGTACGACGCTTCAGAGCCGCGACCGTGAGAGAGCGGGCACGACGTTAGTAATCGCCCTTCATCTGCAGAAACGCCCTTCGGGCCAGCACCAGTGAGCCCAACAGAAGCGCCAGCTTCACCCACGTCTCCTTGGCGCCCCAGTCGATGGTCTCCAGTTCGAAGAACGGCCGCTCCGGCTCCGCCGCGGGCGGCGGCGGGTCCTCAACTCGCTTGGCGGATTTCGGCGGCGGGTCGAAATTCGTGCCCTTGTGCGGCGGGTCGGCGAAGCCGGGGCCGTTCGCCGGCGCTTGCGCCGAGATCAGTCTCCCAAACAACGTCAAGCTGAGTATCAACCTGCGCAACTTACCATCCTAGCCGACCGGACGGACGAACGGGAGCCTTTGGCCGGTTTTCACAACGGCCGCGCCGCTACGGGTATCGACGTGAAACTCAGCGACGGGTTGAACCGCAGCCCCAGCGCCGAAAGCCCCCCGCTCTGATTGGATTGGAACTCCACCATGCCCCGTCGGCCCAACAGCGCCGGGTACTTCTCCGGCATGGAAAACGCCGTGTGTCCTGATGCCGGCAGCAGAAAGGCGTCGCGCGCCAGTTCGGCGCCCGTGTCGTCCCGCAGAATGGCGGTGACCGTCGCCGGGGCCGCCGCCAGGTTCACCAACGCCACTCCAGTCGAAAACCCGGCTTGGTTGTCGTAGGAAACCAGCACCGTGGCCGCCGTACGGCTCTCCAGCGGCGATGTGCCCTCAGACTCCCGGCCTTCTCCGCTCCGTTGCCGGAAGATTGCGTAACCGGAAACCGGCCCTGTCGAGCGGACCTCCGCCCAGCCCGCCAGCGTCGCTGAGATGGCTGCTTCGGTTTCCACCAGCAGCCCGGCATTCGGCGCCAGCGTCCGCTCCAGGCTGTTGCCAACCAGCGTGACGGATGCGCCCTGCTGGGTCACCACCAGCGGCAGATCCAAAGCCGAGCCGTCGTCCGCCGCCAGCGAGATCCGCACCGTGGCCGGCCCGGCGCCCACGTTGATCAGGCTCAGAGTCGTCTTCCACCCGCCGCCCGACGCCACCTGCGCAAACACCCCGGCGCGCGGCACTGCCGCCGGCGGCGCGATGGTGAGCGAGTACGCAGCGGCGGCATTCGCCCCCGCTGCGTCGCTGACTCGAACCGTGACTGCCGCCGCGCCCGCACCGGCCGGTGTGCCCGAGAGAATCCCCTGCGCCGACAGCGAAAGGCCAGCCGGCAGCGCGCCGCCCGTGATGCTCCACAAGTACGGCGCCCGCCCGCCCGCCGCCGCGAACGTCAACGAGTAGGCGTTCCCCACGGCCCCATCCGGTAACGGCGCCGCCGTCGTGATCCGCAGGCTGTCCGTGATGCTCAGTGAGAAGCTCGCCGTGCCTGTCGCTCCCACGGCGTCGGTGGCCCGCGCCGTGAAGGAAAACGCCCCGCCCGCCGCCGGAACGCCCGACACAAGCCCCAGCCCAGTCAGCGTGATTCCCGGCGGCAGCGCCCCGCCCGTCACCGTCCAACTGTACGGAGCCGCCCCGCCGCTCGCCGACAGAGTCTGGCTGTACTGTGTTCCCACCGCCCCGTTCGGCAGCAACGGGCTGGTCGTGATCAGCAAGCCTACGCCGATCGTCAGCGTGAAATTGCGGAAACTCTCCCGCGCCGCCGAATCCACCACGCGCACGTTGAATGAGGAAACGCCCGTCGTCGTTGGGATCCCGGACAACACACCGGCCGCCGAAAGCGTCAACCCGGGAGGCGGCAACCCGGCCACCAGCCCTCCCGTCACCACGGACCATGTGTACGGCGGCGATCCGCCCGAAGCTGCCAGCGCCTGCGAGTACGCCGAACCTACCGAGCCGTTCGGCAACGCCGGGGTCGCAATCCCCAGCCCGCCGCTGATCGTCAGCGACAACTGGCGCGTCGCCTGTGCTCCCACGCTGTCACTGGCCCGGACGGTGAAACTGAACGTCCCCGGGGTGGACGGCGTGCCGGCGATCGTCCCGTTGGCCGCCAGCGTCAGACCCGGCGGCAATGCGCCGCTTGTCACTGCCCATGTGTAAGGCTGCGTGCCTCCCGTCGCCCCCAGCGCCTGCGAATACGCCGTGTTGATGATGCCCGCCGGCAGCGTCGCGCTCGTAATCGTCAGCGCCGGCGCTGCGCCCTGTATCGTCACGTTGAACAGCGCCTGGTTCGCCCCCGCTGCCACCCGCACCTGAAACTGCCCCGGTGTCGGCCCCAGTTGGACGTTCGTCGAGACCAGCCCCGACGCGTTCGATGTCGAAATCGTGTTCAGCAGGTTCACGCTGCCCGGCGGCACCGCCGACCACACCACCGGCGCCCCAGCCATCGGGGTCCCCTGCCAGTCCTCCACCCGCGCCGCCAGCGACAGCGGCAGAATCTGCCCCGGCGCCCCCGCCTGGTTGTTCCCCTGCACGATCACCGGCGCTGGATCTCCCGCCGTCACCGTGACCTGCGTCGTGTAAGTGATCAGCGCCCCCACGTCAATCGTCAATTCCACCGTGCCCGGCAAGCCCGACGCGCTCAACTCGCACGTCGCCGTTCCGTCCTGCCCCGTCAGCGGCGTGCCGCCAGTGCACGCCACTACCGGTCCCAGCCTTGGGTCCTGATTCGCCGTCCGCACCGTCAGCCCGGCGCCCGGAATCGGCAGCCCCGGCGACACGCCATTCCCTCCGCCGGTCACCACAATCACCCGCACCGCATCGGCCAGCCGCCCCCCGGATCGCACCGCCAGCGGCGGCGAACCCTGCGCCGGCGCTATCAGTTGAACCGTCGGCTGCGGATTGAATGCACCGGAGATGGTCGGGAAGGAGACCGCCGAGAAACTCACGCTCCCTATGTCGCTGGCCGCGGTGATGCTGTAGTTCAGGTACGGCACCCCGGGCCCGAAACTCCCACTCGTCACAAACTGCAGCGTCGCCAGCCCGTCCGCTCCCGTCGTCACCACCGGCGGCGAAATGTAGCTGATGCCCGCGCCGGTGTCGTTCCAGGTGATACTCTTGCCCGCCACCGGGTTGCCCGCCCCGTCCACCGCTTTCACCACCAGCGGCCGCATGAAGCCGTAGTTCAACTGCGCCAGTTGCCCGTCGCCGGAGACCTTCACCAGCCGGAATTGTGCCGCCGCCGGAACAAGTGCGATGACAATTGTTCCCAGCAGGCGCCACCACGCGCGTTGTATCCGCATTGATCCCAGTCTACCGGACTTCCACCGATCCGGGAATCAGCCGAACAGCGGCGAATAGGACTCAAGTCGCCGGGCTGGCGTACGCACGATCCCTTGCTTCCGGCTCAGACTGAATACCGCCCGAATTGCGGCTTACACCTGAGAACTCGCCCAACGAAATCGGCACCGCCACCTTCAGCATCAACGTGAAGATCAGGAAGCCCAGCGCGAAGATCCCCGCCGCCACCCTGAGCTCCGTCAGCGTCGGATAGTACTCGTAAATCTCCCCCAGCGCGTCCGGCGTCAACCCTGGGATGATCAGCCCCATCCCCTTCTCGATGTAGACCCCCGCATATGTCGCCAGGCATCCCACGTTCAAAGTGATCAGGTTGCGCCGCGTCTTCGGCACGATGAACAGCCCAAACGCAATCACGTTCAGCGCCACCGCCGACCATGCGAACGGCACCAGCGTCCTGTGCTCTCCCAACCCCGAATACCAGTAGCGCGTAAACAGAAGATGCTCGGTGTTCGAGTAGTACTCCTTGAACGCCTCCGCGCCGTGCAGAAACAGGTTCAGGAACATCGCGTAGGCCATCAGCTCCGCGATCTTGTGGATCGCCTCGTCCCGGATCTCAAACCGCGTGAACTTCCGCAGCAGTTGCAACACCACCAGCAGGATCGCCGGCCCCGAACAGAACGCCGAAGCCAGAAACTGCGGCGCCAGGATCGACGAATTCCAATACGGCCTGGCCGCCAGCCCGTTGTACAGGAAGGCCGTCACCGTGTGGATCCCCACCGCCATCGGAATCGACAGCAGCACCATCGGCACCACCAGCCGCTTCACGTAGTGCTTCCCGTTGAACGCCCGGTACAGAATGTGCGTGGCTACCGTGAAGTTGATCAGGAAATAGATATTCAACACCAGCACGTCCCACGCCAGAATCGACTGCGGGAAGTTCAGACGGCCGAACGGCGGCAGCAGGTGCCAGAAGCGGTCCGGCCGCCCGATGTCCACCAGCACGAACAGCAGGCACATCACAATCGCGCTGATTGCCAGCAGCTCCCCGTAGATCACGATCTCCCGGATCGGCTTCCAATCGTAGACGTAGGCCGGAATCACCAGGATCACCGCCGCCGCCGCCACGCCCACCAGGAACGTGAAGTTGCCGATGTAGAATCCCCAGCTCACCTGGTCCCGCATCGCCGTCACCGCCAGCCCGGTCGTCACCTGGCTGGAATAGGCCAGCGCCCCGGAGACGATCAGCAGCAGCAGAAAGACCAGCCACGCCCAGTAGCTTCTCGGTCCCTGCCCGATCAGATCCACGCTGCCGCGTGTGAACCGCGTAAAAAGCCGGATGGTATTCAAGTGCAACCTCAAGTGGCGTAGAAATAGAAAAACCGGGGCACCGTGTGCAATTCTTCCTTGAGCACCAGCACCCGTTTGTGCTCGATGATGTAGCGGATCTCGCTGTCCTTGTCCAGCAGGTTGCCGAACTTGCGCGCCCCCACCGGACATACCTCCACGCACGCCGGATAGCGCCCCTGGCGCGTCCGCTGGATGCAGAAGGTGCACTTCTCCACCACGCCCTTCGGCCGCGGCCGGTTGCCCAGCACGTGCATCTCGCCGTTCACCACGTCCTTCGGGATCACCGGCTCGGCCCAGTTGAAATGCCGCGCTCCGTACGGGCAGGCTGCCATGCAGTACCTGCAGCCGATGCACCAGTCGTAGTCGATCACCACGATCCCGTCCGGCTCGGTCCACGTCGCCCCGGTCGGGCACACCTTCGTGCACGGCGCGTTCCGGCACTGCTGGCACGCCACCGGCACGTAGAACTTGCCCTCTTCCGGCACCTCCGCCGGGTTGTAGTACGGATTGGATTCGGCGAAGGAGACGCCTTTCTCCTTGTCCATCGACAACACCCGGATCCAGTGCACCTGCGGATCGCGCGACTGGTTGTTCTCATCCACGCACGCATACACGCAGCGCCGGCAGCCGATGCATCGGGAGATGTCCAACGCGTAGGCAAACTCCACCCCCGGCAGCGCCGGCGTGTCCGACACCGTCACGCCCTTGCCCGCCCGCGCGCTGTACTCCCGCTCCATCTCCCGCATCGCGCTGCGCAGTCTCTCCCGCGGCATCTCGTGCAGCCGCTTCGGCCCGCACGCGGTCATGATGAACGTGGCCACTCCGGCGGCCGCCCCCGTCGTGAACATCCTCCGGGTGACTTGCCCTTCCTGCTCCTCAACGCTCATCAGGCGGCTCTCCTTTGTTCTCTACTGCCGCGCTCCGCGGCTCGGCCGCACCGGCGCCGGCTTCGGCGCCAGCGCGTGGAAGCGCGGCTGGTGCGGATTATGGCAATGCGCGCACAACAGGTACTTCTTCGTCCCGCTCCAACTGCCCGTCCGCCGCCCGTGCACCCCGGCGCGCCAGTCCCGCAGCTTCTCCCCGTGGCACTGCCCGCACAACCGGTACGACTCTTCAAACGGCACCCGCTCCCCGCTCGCCAGGTGCAGCCAGTCCCTGTCCGCCGCATCGTGGCAGTCCAGACACCACCGGTGCTGCTCGTCGTGCTTCAGAACGATGTCGTCGTGCATCTCCTTCAGCGTCCGCCGCGTGCGGTTCGCCGTCATGCCCGCATGGCACCCCGAACACGGGAAAAGCCCCTCGGTGAAGGGCGGCGGCGGCACCTCCAGGTGCTCCGTGGCGCCCGCCGCCGCCGGCTTCGCCGAAGCAGCCGGCGGCTTCTGGCCGTCTCCCCCCAGCGAGACCATGCCTCCCACGACCATCAGTAGCGCCAGTCGCATCGCTCTCCCTTCAGGCGCAGCGCTGCTCCACCATGCGCTGCATCTCGCGCAGCCACATCGCCTGGAACAGTTGCAGCCGCTGCCCGATCACCGCCGCCAGGTTCAGCATCACCGTGTGCCCGGCAGCCGGCCGCTCCTCTAGGAACGATCGCAACGACTCTCGCGGCAACACGATCAAATCGGTTTCCATCGACGCTGTCGCCTTCAGCGTGAAGCGGTAGGGAGGAATCAACGCCGACCAGCCCACTGTCTGCCCCGGCGTCCGTTCCTCCACCATGATGTCCTCGTCCCGGCCCCGGATCTGCATCGGTAGCGTCAACCGCACCACGCCACGTTCGATGATGTACAGGTGGTCCGCATCCGATCCGAGTCCAAATAACTGCGCCCCCTTGGCTATCGTGATCCGCTTCCCCGTCGCCAGCGCCTGGTCGATCTCCTCTTGCGCCAACCCGCGAAACAGTTCGGGCTGTCCTCTCGTCATCGCGCTTCGCCTCCTGTACTAATGCACCAGCGGCGATACGGTCCTGCTGTGCAGCAGCGCCGCCGTCGGGTATTCCAGAAACGACTCCGCCGCCGCCTGCTCCAGCCGCACGTGGCTGTCGATCTGCAGCAGCAGCGCCTCCACCGGCACCAGCGGCTGCATCGGCCTCGGCGCCCCATCGGCGAAGAACCGCCCTTCGCCCACGTGCACCACCGTGTCGAGCTCCGGCTGCGCCGCCGGCGCCGACGCCTGTTGATTCGTTGCCGCCCCAAATGCGATCACCATGACCGCCAGGCCGAAAACGCTCATGCAAACCACCATGAGGAACATCTCCATGGGTTGTCTCCTTCTGGCCGTCCCTCTTTGCAAGTCCCCGGCCATTCCAGAAAACAGTGAATTCATTGAGAAACGCGACTGGTCTGCATCCCTCCCGCCCGTCGCTCCTGCCAATTTGTCATGACGCCCGCGTCACAACCCCGCCTCACGCTACAATGGTCGGATACACTCTTTCGTGTAGCTCCCAGCATGGCCCAGCAAGTTCCTTTGGATTTTCTCGGCGGCCTCCGCCGCACCCATACCTGTGGCGCTCTGCGCCCCTCCGACGACGGCGCCCGGGTCGTCGTCATGGGCTGGGTCCACCGCCGCCGTGACCTCGGCGGCGTCATCTTCATCCATCTGCGCGATCGCGAGGGCGTCTCCCAGATCGTCTTCCGCGCCGACGGCGACCCGGACATCCACGCCAAGGCCGAAATGCTGCGCTCCGAATACGTCGTCGCCGTCGAGGGCTTCGTCGAAAAGCGCTCCGCCGACACCATCAACCCCAGCATCCCCACCGGGGAAGTCGAAATCGTCGCCGAGAAGATCTGGCTGCTCAACACCAGCGAAACGCCCCCCTTCCCCATGGATGAGCACGTCGACGTCAGCGAGGATACCCGCCTCAAGTACCGCTACGTCGACCTCCGCCGCCCCCACATGCAGCGCAATATCATCCTGCGCTCCCGCATCACCCTCGCCGTCCGCGAAGAACTCTACCGCC
Organism: Candidatus Solibacter usitatus; assembly: GCA_016213245.1. Classification (GTDB taxonomy): domain Bacteria; phylum Acidobacteriota; class Terriglobia; order Bryobacterales; family Bryobacteraceae; genus Paludibaculum; species Paludibaculum usitatum_A. Next base: position 14,374 of record JACRBC010000054.1, read on the forward strand.
AGGGCTTCCTCGAAATCGAGACGCCCTTCATGACCAAGTCCACCCCCGAGGGCGCTCGCGACTTCCTCGTCCCCTCCCGCGTCCAGAACGGCAACTTCTACGCGCTTCCCCAGTCGCCCCAGATCTTCAAGCAACTGCTCATGATCAGCGGCTACGACAAGTACTTCCAGATCGCCCGCTGCTTCCGCGACGAGGACCTGCGCGCCGATCGCCAGTACGAGTTCACCCAAATCGATCTCGAGATGTCCTTCCCTCAAGAAGAGCAGATCTTCGAAGCGATCGAGCCCCTCATCGAGCGCGTCTGCGCCGTAGCCGGGCACAAGGTCACCGCCCCCTTCCCCCGCATGAGCTACGCCGAGGCCATGCGCGGCTATGGTATCGATAAGCCTGACCTCCGCCTCCCCCGCTTCTGGCCCGTGGAGGACCTCTTCCCCGCCGAGGCCGGCCTCACCGCCGCCGGCCTGCCCCTGGTCGCCATCCATATCCCCAATACCGGCCAGCTCAGCCGCAAGGAGCGCGACGAGCTCAAGGACTTCGGCCGCGAGCGCGGCCTCACCGTCTACGACGACCCCAAGCGCCTCGAACGCGACTACCCGGAATCCTTCGACCTCGTCCGCCAGCGCACCCAGGCCGCCGGGGACGACCTCCTCATCCTCGCCGGCTGGCGCGGCGAGCCCAAGGGCCACCGCCCCGAAGAGACCGTCTTCCAGGCCTGCGGCCAGCTCCGCCTCTTCGCCGGCCAGAAGTACAACGACCGCCACAAACTCCTCAACCCCGAGGACTTCCGCTTCCTCTGGGTCCTCGACTTCCCCATGTTCGAGTGGGACCCGGAAGACCAGCGCTGGATGGCCGCCCACCATCCCTTCACCTCCCCCAACGACCAGGACATCGATAAGCTCGAATCCGATCCCGCCCGCTGCCGCGCCCGCAGCTACGACATCGTCCTCAACGGCGTCGAGCTCGGCTCCGGCTCCATCCGTATCCACCGCCAGGACGTCCAGTCCCGCGTCTTCTCCGCCCTCGGCATGTCATTGGACGAGGCCCGCATGAGATTCGGCTTCCTCCTCGACGCCCTCACCTACGGCGCCCCCCCCCACGGCGGCATCGCCCTCGGCCTCGACCGCCTCGTCATGATCCTCGCCGGCGAAACCTCCATCCGCGACGTCATCCCTTTCCCCAAGACCGCCAAAGGCACCGACCTCATGTGCGAAGCCCCCTCCCCCGCCTCCGACCGCCAGCTTCGCGAGCTCGGCATCCAGCTCCGCCGGCAGTAGAGCCGCGAGCGATAGCGAGTCCCCATGGCCCTGCGGGCCGTCAAATGCGATGAAGCCGCGCCCGTCAGAGCCCCGACCGGTAGGGAGGGGGTACGCCCAGGCCAGACGCGTCTTCAACGGTGCGGGTCCAAGCCATCGGGGGACAGTCCTCCCGGACTGTCCCCCCGGGCGCATTGACCAGCTTTAACGCCTCCCCCCCTTCAGTTTCAGTCAATCTCGCGATATGATCGACCCCGACATCAGACCACGTAGTCTGAAGCTCGCTGAGGGGTCAAATCTGAATTGTCTCGAGGTAGATCCATGCGCAACCCAGTCATCGGCGTGATCATCGCCTGCTTCCTGCTCTTCCCGGCAGCCAGCGCGCAAAACGTATCGAGCTCCGTCACCGGCCTGCTGCTCGATTCCACCGGCGCCGCCCTCGTCGGCGCCGAGTGCATTCTCACCAACCAGGCCACCGGCGCCACCACCTCCGCCCGGTCCACCACCGACGGTGGCTTCACCTTCCCCAACCTGCTGGCTGGAAAGTACAACCTCTCCGTCAAGCTCGCCGGCTTCAAGTCCCTTGAGACGAAAGACATTGTCATCTCCTCCGGCGAGATCCGCGGCCTCGGGCGTCTCCAGATGCAGGTCGGCGAGGTGCGCGAGAGCATCAGTGTCGAAGCCATCGCCACCGCCGTCCAGACCGCCAGCGCCGAAAAGTCCGGCGTCATCACCGGCAGCCAGTTGAACGACATCGCCGTCCGCGGCCGCGACTTCTTCACCTACCTCTCCACCATCCCCGGCGTCGTCGATAACTTCTCCCAGCGCCGCGAAACCAGCTCGCCCGACTCCATCCGCGGCACCTTCATCAACGGCGGCCGCGAGAATCAGAAAAACCTCACCGTCGACGGCGTCACCGACATGGACACCGGCTCCAACTCCACCATCCACTTCCAGCCCAACATGGACGCCATCTCCGAAGTCAAGGTGATGACCTCCAACTACCAGGCCGAATTCGGCCGCAACGGCGCCGGCGTCATCACCATCATCACCAAGGGCGGCGCCAAGGACTTCCACGGTTCGGCCTATTACTTCTACCGCCACGAAAGCCTCAACGCCAACAGCTTCTTCAACAACCGCACCGGCACCGCAAAAGCCCCCTACCGCTACCGCATCAACGGCTACTCCATCGGCGGCCCCGCCTACATCCCCAAGGTCTTCAACAAGGACCGCGACAAGCTCTTCTTCTTCTGGTCCCAGGAATACGTCGGCATGCGCAAGGACTATGGCGCCCGCTTCGCCAACATGCCCACCGATCTCGAACGCCGCGGCGACTACTCCCGCAGCTTCGACGTCAACGCCGCCCTCATCGCTGTCAAGGATCCCCTCACCGGCCAGAACTTTCCCGGCAACGTCATCCCTGCATCGCGCATCAGCTCGCTCGGCCAGAAGATGCTCAGTTACTTCCCCCTGCCCAACTACACCGACCCCGATCCCCGCCAGCTCTACCAGCGCAACTTCCGCAGCCAGTACTCCGGCGCCTACCCCAAACGCCAGGATATGATCCGCATCGACGGCAACTTCTGGCAGTCCTTCCAGTTCTACTACCGCTTCATCAAGGACAAGGACGAGCAGGACACCCCCTACGGCATGTGGGTCAACGGCGGCATCAACTACTTCCTCACCCCCGTCCGCTTCGGCCAGCCCGGCAAAGGCCACGTGGTCCGCATGAACAAGATGTTCACCTCCACGCTGATCAACGAGTTCACCTTCGGCAAGAGCCGCAACAACCTCTACTTCACCCCCGTCGACCCCTCCGTCATGGGCCGCGACAAGGTTGGCAACCCCGCCGAGTGGTACAAGGACGACTACCTGAAAGTCGCCTACGCTCCCAACATCACCTTCGGCGGCCAGCCCGCCAATCCCGTCAACTTCAGTTGGGGCAACATCCCCTACCAGAACTACAACGACATCTACAGCTACGTCGACAACGTCTCCAAGATCTGGAAAACTCACACCCTCAAGGCCGGCGTCTACATCGAACGCACCGGCAAGTTCCAGGTCGGCGGCGGCAATTACCGCGGCGCCTTCAACTTCAGCCGCGACACCAACAACCCCTACGACACCAACCACTCCTTCGCCAACGCCTTGATCGGCAACTTCCAGAGCTACTCGGAAGCCACCAAGCGCGTCGACGGCGACTGGTGGTTCTGGAACGTCGAATGGTACCTCCAGGACAACTGGCGCGTGAACAAACGCCTCACCCTCGACTACGGCATCCGCATCTACCACCTGCCGCCCATGGAGGACCTGAACCGCACCCTCTCCGCCTTCGATCCCACCCTCTACAGCCGCGCCAAGGCGCCGCTGCTCTACGTGCCCTGCCGGGACACCGCCAATAGGCGCGTCGCCTGCAACCCCCAGACCGGCGCCTTCGCCCCCGCCCCCATGATCGGCCTCTTCGTGCCCAACTCCGGCAACTACTCCATCGGCATGAGAGTCGGCGGCGTCGATGCCGGCGCGCCCCCCGGCCTCTATGAGGCCCCCAAGATCGCCTTCGGCCCGCGCCTCGGCTTCGCCTGGGACGTCTTCGGGACCGGCAAGACCGCCCTCCGCGGCGGCTTCGGCATGTTCAAGGACCGCATGCAGGGCAACCCCACCTTCAACCTGAACGGCCAGCCCCCCGTCGCCTATTCCCCCACCCTCTACTACGGCGATCTCAGCACCTACGCCACCGCCCCCGGCGCCATCGGCCCCTCCGGCAGCAACATGCTCTACGGCCCCAACGACCAGTCCACCACCATGAACTTCTCACTCGGCGTCCAGCACCAGATCTGGCGCACCGTCGTCGACGCCAGCTACGTCGGCGGCCAGTCCCGCCATCTCATGGCCTCGCTCAACATCAACCCCATCGCCATGTACGCCCGCTTCGACAAGGCCAACGAGGATCCCACCAATCCCGGCCGGCCCCTGCCCGATGTCTTCCTCCGCCCCTACTTCGGCCACCAGGACATCAACTATCGCTTCAACGGAGTCTGGTCCAACTACAACTCCTTCCAGCTCTCCGCCAACCGCCGCTTCACCCGCGGCCTCCAGTTCGGCATCGCCTATACCTGGTCCCGTACCATGGGCGTCGCCGATAGCGATACCTCGGGCCTCAGCCCCTACTTCGCCTGGAGCGCCCGCAACTACGGCCCCGCCGGCTTCGATCGCCGCCACATCTTCGTCGCCAACTATATCTGGGATGTCCCCGGCCTCGGCAAACGCTTCAACAGCAAGCCTCTTGGCTGGATCACCGATAACTGGCAGATCAGCGGCATCACCTCGTTCATCTCCGGCGCCCCCTTCACTCCGGGCTTCTCCACCACCGACGGCGCCGACATCACCGGCTCCACCGAAGGCGCCCGCGTCAACATCTCCGGCGATACCTACCTCCCCAAGGACCAACGCACCTTCTACCGCAACTTCAATACCAACGCCTTCGCTCGCCCTGCCTCCCGCTCCTTCGGCAACGCCGGCGTCAACTCCATGTACGGCCCCGGAGTCAATAACTGGGATATCTCCGTCTCCAAACGCTTCCCCGTCTTCTCCGAGGCCCGCTACCTCCAGCTCCGCGGCGAGTTCTTCAATACCTGGAACCACACCCAGTTCTCCGGCATGGACACCTCCGCCCGCTTCGATACCGCCGGCGCCCAGGTCAACCCCACCTTCGGCCAGTTCACCAGCGCCCGCGACCCGCGCCTCATTCAGTTGAGCCTCCGCTTCAACTTCTGAGGCCCACCCCACTCTCAACCCACGCCCCGGACCGCGCAAAGCGGCCCGGGGCGTTTCTGCATCGGCCGGGCTTTCCTTCCTCCGCGATTCGCCACGCTACACTGAAGGAGGTTGCGGCGCCCGCCCCCGCCGCGCTCTCCACTCCATGACCCTCCACAGTCAATCCGGCCACGATGCGGCCCTGGCCATCGCCGGCACAGGCCGTATGGCGTCGGCGCTGGGTGCGCTGTTGAGCCGTTGCGGCATCCCGATCCTCGCCGTCGCCGGCCGTTCCCCCCACTCCACCGCCGAGGCGGTCCGCTTCACCGGTGCGGCCCGCGCCGTCACCTTCGCCGAATTGCCCGCCATCGCCTCGCGCATCCTCATCGCCGTCTCCGATGACGCCCTCCCAGCGGTCTCCTCGGAACTCGCCGCCGCCGGACTCGGCGGCGCCCTCGTCCTTCACACCTGCGGCGCCGCCGGACCCGCTGCCCTCGCCCCGCTCCGCGCCGCCGCCAACTCCACCGGCGTGCTCCACCCTCTGCAAACCGTGCCTTCCGCCGAAGCCGGTCTCCTCTCGCTGCCCGGCTCCACCTTCGCCTACGCCGGCGATTCCGCCGCCGCGGGCTGGGCTCGTCAGCTCATCCATCTGCTCGGCGGCGAGCCGCTTCCCGTCGATGCCACGCGCTGGCCCCTCTATCACGCCGCCGCCGTCATGGCCTGCAACTACCACGCCGTCCTGGTCGACGCCGCCCTCGATCTGATGGAATCCGCCGGCATCGGCCGCGGCCCCGCCCTGCACGCGCTCGCGCCTCTCATCCGAGCCGCCACCGCGAATATCCTTTGCGCCGGACCCGCCCAGGCGCTCACGGGCCCCATCCGGAGGGGCGACGCCGGCACCGTCGCCAGCCATATGGCCGCCTTGGCATCGTCGTCGCCTGAGATCATGCACCTGTATGCCGTTGCCGGCCTGCGAGCCGTGGCGCTGGCTACTCGCGCCGGTCTTTCCGCCCCGGCGGCGGCGCGCATTCAGGCCGCCCTCGAACCTCCGCCACTCCCATGAAGAAACCTTTGCGTATCCCGGACCTCCAGGCCAGGAAGGCCCGCGGCGAAAAGATCACCATGCTCACCGCCTACTCCGCCTGGATGGCTCGCCTGCTGGCCGAATCCGGCGCCGTGGACCTCCTGCTCGTCGGCGACTCCCTCGGCATGGTCGAGCTCGGCTACGACACCACCTTGCCCGTCACCATGCAGGACATGCTCCGCCACACGCGCGCCGTCCGCGCCGGCGCCCCGCACGCCCTCGTCGTGGCCGACATGCCCTTCCTCAGCCACCAGGCCTCTCTCACCCAGGGCCTCCGGAACGCCGGCCGCCTGATGCGGTGCGGCGCCAGCGCCGTGAAGCTCGAAGGCGGCCAGGGCATCTCGCCCACCGTGGAGAAGCTCGTCTCGGCGGGCATCCCCGTCATGGGACACATCGGTTTGCAGCCTCAGTTTATCCACGCCCAGGGCGGCTTTCGCCGCCAGGCCACACGCCCCGGCGAGGAGCGCCAGCTCCTCGCCGACGCCGCCGCCCTCGAATCCGCCGGCGCTTTCGCCGTCGTCCTGGAATGCGTTCCCGACGAAGCCGCCGCCCAGGTCTCCTCCGCCCTGCGCGTGCCCGTCATCGGCATCGGCTCAGGCCCGCACTGCGATGGTCAGGTGCTCGTCACCCATGACCTGCTCGGCTTGACCGGATCCGCCGCTCCCTCGTTCGTCAAGCAGTATGCCGCCCTCGGCCAGACCATCCGCGCCGCCGTTGATTCCTACGCCGCCGAAGTGCGCTCCGGCGCATTCCCCCCCTCCCGGAAACGGCAGGAAAAAGATGCCTGAGATCGTCTCTCAAACCGGCCGCCTGCGCGAGCTGTTGCAAACGCCGCGCGCCGCCGGCGCCTCCATCGGCTTCGTCCCCACCATGGGCGCCCTCCATGCCGGCCACGCCCGCCTGCTCGAAGTAGCCCGCCGCCAGAATCAATTCCTGGCCGCCAGCATCTTCGTCAACCCCCTCCAGTTCGACCGCCCGGAGGACCTCGACACCTACCCCCGCACCTGGGAGCAGGACCTGCGCCTCTGCCGCGATTGCGGCGTCGATCTGATCTTCGCCCCCACCCCTGAGCTACTCTATCCCCGCCAGCAGCTCACCTTCGTCGAATCGCCCTCCCTCGCCGCCCACCTCTGCGGCCGCTTCCGGCCCGGTCACTTCCGCGGCGTCGCCACCGTGGTCCTCAAGCTGCTCAACCTGGTTCAGCCCAACCGCGCCTACTTCGGCCGCAAGGACGCCCAGCAGCTCGCCATCATCCGCCGCATGGCGCTGGACCTCGATCTGCCCGTCGAAATCGTCCCCGTTCCCACCGTCCGCGAACCGGACGGCCTCGCCCTCAGCTCCCGCAACCTGCGCCTCACGCCGCCGCAGCGCGTCCTCGCGCCCCTGCTCTACCGCTCCCTGCGCGCCGCCGCCGAGGCCATCGACGCCGGTGAAACGTCGGTACCAGTGATACGCCAGCGCGCCCTGGCGGTCCTCTCTCCTTGCCCGGCGGAGAGCGTCGAATACTTCGAGATTGTCGATCCCGAAACCCTCGTGCCTCTGGACCGCGTCGCCGCGCCGGTCCTCATCGCCGCCGCCCTCTGGCTCGGCGCCACGCGCCTCATCGACAACCTCTCCTGGCCCGCCACCTCAGACTGACCATGAACCGCCGCCCCATCCGCGTCATCGCCCACCGCGGCGCCCACGAGGCCCACCCCCAGAACTCCCTCGCCGCCTACAACGCCGCCATCGCCCTCGGCTGCGACTTCATCGAAGTCGACCTCCGCACCGCCCCCGATGGCCGCCTCCTCATTAAGCACGACCCCCTTATCAAACACGATGACTACGACCGCCTCCCCTCCTTCGACGATGTCCTCGACACCGCCAAAGGCCGCATCCGCATCTACCTCGACGTCAAACAGGCCATGCCCGCCTCCATCGTCGCCGTCGTCGAAAAGCACAGGATGACGGACTCCATCCTCACCTACGCCAGCCAGGCCCTCCTCCGTGAGCTCGTTCAGCTTCGCCCCGGCTGGCCCTGCATGCCCGAAGCCTCCACCCCCGAAGTCCTCCGCGACAACCTCCGCACCCTCAAGCCCCCAGCCGTCGCCTTCAGTGACTGGAATTTCAAGCCCGAGCAGATCGCCCTCGCCCAGGCCGCCGGCTGTGAGATCTTCCTCGACCGCCAGGGCAAGACCGATTTCCCCGAGTTCTGGCAAGCTGCCATCGACATGGGCGCCACCGGCATCCAGACCGACCGCCCCACCGCTCTCCTCGCCTTCCTCCGCGCCGCCCAGCTCCATGCTTGAGCTCCATGCCTGAGCTCCCCGGCATCGCCGCCTACATCGAAGCCCTGAAAGCATCGATGCCTCACTCTTCACTTCGAACTGAAATTGAGCTCCGGCGCCTCGTCTCCGTTCTGCGCATCCCCGTCTTCAACCCGCTGCCGTTGCGCCGGAGCTACTTGCCCCACAGGGCCGCAATGTCGCGGCTGCCGCTCACCACACGGAGAATCAGCACGTCTGCGCCCTCCGCGCGGTAGATGATGACGTACTCACCCACGGGAAAGCTTCGCAAGCCAGGCCGCAGGTCCCCGTCGCGCACGCGCCCCATGTGGGGATGGCTGGCGAGAAGGAAAAATCGGTCGGTGATGGAATCGATCAGACGGTCGGCTATCTCCATGCTGCCGCTCTGGGTAGCGACGTAGTACCAAATACCATCCAGGTCGGAGTCCGCTTGCGGCGAGCGGCGGTATCCCATCAGCGGTGCGCATCTCGCTGGACGGCAAGCCAGGCACGTCCGCGCCGCTTTACTTCCTCGGCAAGCTCCCGCATGGACTCCTGTGTGATGATGCGTCCTTCCCCGCGCGCCAGGGAGCCTTCCGCCTCATCGACGGCGGCAAGCACCTCCGCGCGCCTGCGCTCGCGCTCCTCCCATAGGGAAAGGGCTTCCTGTACCGCGTCTTCCTCCATCCGGAGCCGTCCGCTCTCAATCGCTTGGCGAACAAACGATTTCTGGTCGGAGGTGAAATGTACTTCCATCCCCTTCAAGGTAAAGACCGCAATGCCGGCTGTCAAGCGCCGGCGCCGTTCCCTTATCCTGAGATCGTGCCCCGCCTCCATGCCTGAGCTCCCCGACATCGCCGTCTACATCGAAGCTCTCGAAGCCCGCATCCTCCACCAGCGTCTCGAACACGTCCAGCTCCACACACCCTTCCTCCTCCGCACCGTCCAGCCTCCCGTCCAGGACGCCGAAGGCCGCACAATCACCTCCCTTCGCCGCCTCGGCAAGCGCATCGCCATCGGTTGCGACAATGGACTCTGGCTCGTCCTCCACCTCATGATCGCCGGACGCCTCCACTGGAACCGCAAGTCCGGCAAACCCATCGCCTCGTTCGTCTTTTCCTCCGGCACCCTCCACCTCACCGAGGCCGGCGCCCAGCGCCGCGCCTCCCTTCACCTCGCTTCAGGCGAGGACGCCCTCCGCGCCCTCGATCCCGGTGGCCTCGAGCCCCTCGATTGCACCTTGGACCAGTTCTCCGCCGCCCTCGCGCGCGAAAACCACACCCTCAAGCGCGCCCTCACCGATCCCCGCCTCTTCAGCGGCATCGGCAACGCCTACTCCGACGAGATCCTCCACCGCGCCCGCCTCTCCCCCGTCGCCCTCACCCAAAAACTCTCCCCCAACGACATCGGCCGTCTCCACACCGCCACCCGCGAAACCCTCCAGCTCTGGATCCAGCGCCTTTGCGCCGCGGCCGCTGGAGCCTTCCCCGAGAAAGTCACCGCCTTCCGCCCCGGCATGGCCGTCCACGGCCGCTACAAAATGCCCTGCCCCGTCTGCTCCACCCCCGTCCAGCGCATCCGTTACGCCTCCAACGAAACCAACTACTGCCCCCGCTGCCAGACCGCCGGCCGCCTCCTCGCCGACCGCGCCCTCTCCCGCCTCCTCGGCGCCGATTGGCCCCGCTCCCTCGACGACCTCTAATACCCCCCTTACCCCCGCCGCGACACTTGGGCGACTCGTCCGCAACGCCTCGGGACCTCCCGGAACGCCGATCCGGCCCTTGTCCCAGGTAAACTCCCGCGCCCTTTCCCGGCTCACTTCCCCTGCATGGAGAGGAACACCTTGGCGCCCTCCGCTCGGCACACGTCCACCGCGTGGACGACGTCGCCGAACGGCGCCGTGCCATCCGCCTGCAGCACCACCGGCCGGCCCCGCCGCGCGTGCTGCTTCAGTTCCGCGTCCGAGGCTTGGCCGCTGCCGGCTTTCAGCGTCACCGCCTGCGCCGCATCTGGCGCCGGCGGCGCGAGCGGCGCCTCGAGTCCCATCGGCGGCATGTATGGGGCGTTCGTCGCACCGCGCTGGGAGGTCAGCAGGATGGGAGCCGTCACCCCGGCAGCCCGTAGCGCGTCCAGCACCTCCGCAACGACGGAATACGGCGTACGCGCGTCCCCCTTGAGGTAGACCCGCTTGCCCGTGCGCCCTGTGAGCTGCGCTTTCACTTGTCCGGACAACTGTGCGGGCGTCACCGCCGTGACTTCCAGATAGACGGTGCCGCGCAAGGTCACCGCCACCACCACGGAGTCCGCCAGGTCCGCATCCGGCATCGCCACCGCGCTCGTCGTGACCGGCATCTGTACGCTGACGCCTTTGCGCAAGGCCGGAGTCTGGGCGGCGATCGCCGCCGCCAGCAGCGCGCCAACACTGAAGCGAACCATTCGGCTCATCGGAAACCTCCGCTCTCAGTGTAGACCGGGTTCACGACAGGTCCCCGCCGTATCAGAGCCCCCCGGCCCCATCCCCAGCGGCGTCTTCCCGCACGGATCGAACCACCCCCGCACCCGCCCGCGCCATCACCCGCCGCCCTGCTCGCCGCCTCCCCGAACGCCACTTGGCGCCCCCCTGCCCCCGCCGCCGCCCAGCCCTACAGGTTCCACCAATACGTCCACTTCAGCACCACCGCGCGGTTCCGCACCGAAAACAGCCCGGGAATGTTCTGGCCCGGTTGCAGGTACTCAGGGTTATAGTTGTCGGTCCACACCAGAAACACGTCCGACGCCGGCTTGTAGCGCCACTGCACCCGCGTATTCACGTTCATGTTCTTCTGCTGCTCGTTGTACTGAACGAATGTCGTGAAATAGAGCGTGTTCGTCAGCGTGACGTCGAATCGCGGGCCGATCAACCAGAAGGTGGTGTGTCCCCACGGCTCCCGCAGGCGGATGTCGTTGTAACTCACGGCGCCGGCCAGGCTGACAAACGGCTGGAAGCGGTATCCGATCGTGCCGCTCAGGTTGAGCCTCGTTCCGCCGGCATAGTAGCCCCCGTACTGCGACGAAAACCCGTAGCGGAACACGCTCTGCGGCCTGGAGTTGAACTTCGTCGTCCAGTACTTCCAGCGGTGCTCGCTGCCCGCCCCCAGCTTCTCGCGCCCTGAATTGGTCGGGTCGAATGGCCGCAGCAGCCGGACGTAGTCGGCGCCGGCCGTAGCCGTGAACACGTCGAGGTTCCGCAGTGTCACCGTGTAACCCAGCGTCGTCTCATAGTCGCTGAGCTTCCCCGCCCAGTCGAAGAAGTTGCTGCTGTTGAGAATCGGACCATGGCTCAGCACGCGCCCGCCCTCCGGCAGGAACGTGTAGCCGATCGCCGCCACACCGTGGTGATACCCGTTGCGCGGTACGTACCCCACTTCGGCGACGTACTTCTGATCGACGTTTTCCATCTGCCCGTTGAGCAGCCAGCGGCGGCTGTTGTACTGCAAGTTCCCCGCATACACCGCCCCGCTGCCCTGGTTGCCGGATGAGAACGACTTCAGGTAAAGCAGCTTGCCGGTCCACAGGTTGGCCGCCGACGCCAGGTTGTACTCGATCCCCAGGTTTCGGTTGTAACTCGCGCTCGCCGGCGGCTTGTGCGCCGCCTGGTAGCTGAAGGACTCCTTGTCCACCAGCAGAATCCCAATGTTCGAACGCGAGAAGACGCGCCGTTGCAGCGCCATGACGGCGAAGTTCTGTGGCGGCGCGCCTGCCTCGTCCGCCGCCCCTGTCTGCATGTCCATCACGCCCAGCCGCCAGTCTTTGTTCAACTTCCCGCTCAGGCGGGCGCCGAAATGGATCGGCACTCCGCCCAGTCCGATCCGCCGGCTGAAGAACGGGCGGATGGTCGCATACCCGAAGTTCGTGAACTGGTCCCCGTTTTCGAGAAAGAACTGCCGCTTCTCCGGGAAGAACAGCTCGTACCGGTCGAGATTGGTCACCTGCTGGTCGACGTCGACCTGGGAGAAATCCGGATTCACGGTCACATCCAGGTTGAGGGCCGAGCCGATGGCCACCTTGCCGTCGATCCCGATGTCGTGCCGGGCCGTCGTTGGCGTGTTCGCTCCGTAGTTGCGCGCCATCCCGCCCAGCGCGTAGGGGATCAATGAGATGTTGGCGCCTTGCGGCGGAGGCGGCTCGTCCCACAGCAGAACGCCGGCTAACGCCAGCGAGGCGGTCGGAAAGTGCCGTGGAATCGGAGTCCACGAGGACTTCTCCGTCGTCTTCAGATCCAGGCGGCTGAAGTTGACGCCCCACCGCGTGATCCCTTCCTTGTAGCGGATGCTCTTGAACGGGATGGCGATCTCCAGCTCGTAGCGATCCTCGTAAGTCTTCACCGCCGAGGTCCACTTGTTATCCCAGCTCAGGTTCGCCTTGCCCCCTTCGTAGAGCAGGCCATCCCACTGCGCTCCCGCCGCATTCACTCCGAAGGTGAAGCCGTTCGTCAGGTCGTCGAAGGTGTCCAGGAAGAAGATGAAGTTGTCGTTGTTGCCGAACGACCAGTCCCGCCGCAGCGACTCCACCATATAGGGCCCTGGAACGTCGCCGAAATAGCAGATCGCGCTCAGGTACAGGTGATGGTCGTCATACGCCATGCGGACGTCGGTGCGCACCTTCGCCCGCCCCGTGTCCATCGGCAGCACCCTCCAGAAATTGTTCGCCACCTCGGCCGCTTGCCAGGCCGGTTCGTGCGCGCTGCCGTCGATCACAATCGGCGATCGCACTCGATGAATGCGCAGCTCGTACCCCGCATTCTGCTTCTGTGCCGATACGATCGCCGAGACGGCAAGCAGGCACGCCCACAGCCCCAGCGCCTGAATAGCCGCTCGCCCTGCCCGCCGGCGCCGCCGCCCCGGCGTCCTGCCCGCCCCGCTCATCTCTGGCCGCATCCGCTTGAACTGCGCCGCCCGCATTGCGCCCGGCGCTTCCCCTCATCATTCCCGGCATCGACTTGTAGGCGGATCGGCATTGCAAAGATCTAGTGTCCTGAGTTAGAAATACGTTCGCAAAGTCGTTGAACTTTCCCGAGGATCAGATCGGCATCAGCAGTCCAGATGAACGGCTTGGGATGTTCGTTGTTATGTTCCAAATACTCCTGAATGGCCTTCTCCAGACT
>JACRBC010000059.1 GCA_016213245.1 Candidatus Solibacter usitatus
GAGGTCTTCGTCACCAGCAAGACGGCCGACCGCACCTACGACGGCTCCATGCGCCTGATCGATCAGACGCTCACCAACATGCAGACCGATCACCTCGACCTCTGGCAGATCCACAACCTCCAGACCCGCCAGGAGCTCGAGCAGATCTTCGCCCCCGACGGCGCCATGAAGGCGCTGCTGAAGGTGCGCGACCAGGGCATGACCACCTTCCTCGGCGTCACCGGCCACTACGAGCCCGAGGTCCTCATCGAAGCCCTCCGCCGCTTCCCCTTCGACACCATCCTGATGGCCGTCAACGCCGCCGACCGCCACTACCTCAGCTTCATCGAGCACCTCCTCCCGCTGGCCCAGGAGATCGGCCTCGGCACCATCGGCATGAAGATCGCCACCCGCGGCCGCGTCCTCTCCAACTGGACCCCGCCCCCGCTCGACCAGCAGCCCGAGCGCCTCCGCACCCCCAAGCCCGGCACCATCACCATCGAGGAGGCCCTCGCCTACAACCTCACCCTGCCGCTCAGCACCAACATCATCGGCGTCGACAACGTCAAACAGATCGAGCAGAACGTCGCCTTCGCCTCGACCTTCAGCCCGCTCAGCCCCGCCAAAATGCGCGACCTCGAAAAACGCACCCTCCCCATCGCCCGCCAGGCCCTCTACTTCCGCCGCTGGGACCTCGGCGCCTGACGACGGTTGCCGGGTCGGTGGGGCTGGATTCGAACCAGTACCTCCCTGCGCCCAAGGCAGATTCGTGCGAGATCATCCCTGTGCATGAAAGCGCGTATCTTGGACAAATGGCCGAGACTCACAGCATGATCATCGAGGGCGGGCGGTATCCCGAAAGTTGACCGCGTCCGGCAGGACAATGCTCTCTCACCCGGGAGTGGGGCTCGGCAGCCACCAGAAGCGCCTTCACCGATACGCGGCGCGCCGATGGCTCACTCGCCGAACCTCAATCACGTCTCCGTCGGCGTAGACAAAGAATATCCGGTAGTCTCCAACCCGCAACCGCAACTCTTCCACGCCGCCCTGAAGCGCCTTGATGTCCCCCGTGCCGGACTCGGCGAATCGATGCAAGGCATGCAGGATTCGCATGGCTGTGGACTTGTCGAGGCCGCGGACATCGGTCCGTGCCTGTTCCGTCCACGCGATCCGCTTCACGCAGGAGCCTTGTAGTTCTCGATTTCTTCCTGAGTGATGCCCAAGTCTGCCAGTACCTGTTCATGCGGGATCGGTTGGTGGTCTTTGAGCCACTCGCGGGCTTCGGCGAGGGACTGCGCCTCTTCCGCTGTAACCGGCTCCTCATCAACCGGCGCGCCGGCAATGGCACGCGAGACAGGATCGAGCATCGCCTGGAGCAGGTCATGCACGGCGTGCACTTGGCTGGGCGCAAGCCGCCCCACCAGTTCGTTGATTTGCTGTCTCTCGCGGATCAGATCACTGGCCATGAGCTGCGCTCCACTGCTTCGCTCGCCTACGGGCATTATACCGCCGGCCAGATGAGTTTCATCTGGCCGACAACCTCTGCGCACTGGCCCAGAGCCGCCGAGGTGGAGGGTTCGGGGCCTGACGGTGTCCACCCCATCAGCCCGAAGCGCCGCCCGGTGCGATAGAATCTTGACTACTTCAGTCTGATAAGGGAGGCGCCATCCATGCCCAAGTTCGTGATCGAGAGAGACATCCCCGGAGCCGGCGCGTTGTCGCCGCAGCAACTCCACGCCATCTCCCAGAAGTCGTGTGCCGTCCTCCGGCAACTCGGCCCGCAGGTCCAATGGGTCCACAGCTACGTCACCGACGACAAGATCTACTGCGTCTACCTCGCCCCCGATGAAGCCTCGGTCCGGGAGCACGCCCAACAGGGCGGTTTCCCAGCCAACCGGATTTCGCAAGTTCGGTCGGTGATTGACCCGACCACCGCTGAGTAGCCCAAGAGCCTATCCTGCAAATCCCTCCAGCAGCATCGGTCGCTGCCGGGTCATAATCTACCTATGCACCCTCAGCCCACCCCCCCCGCTCTGACGCTGGAGACCTCGCCCGACTACCGCGAGAACTACGCCAACAGCGTCCAGCTTCGCGCCAGCCTGTGGGACTTCTTCCTCCTCTTCGGCACCCTCCGCCAGCAGACCGCCGAGAAGGTCGTCATCCAGAACTACCAGGGCGTCTACCTCAGCCCCCAGCAGGCCAAAGCCCTGCTCAACGTCCTCTCCACCAACGTCCAGCAGTATGAATCCACCTTCGGCGAAATCCGCCTCGAACCCCAGGGCGACGCCAGCCGCATCCAGTAATGCAGTCCCGGCGCAGGCGGCAGACCCGCCCCTCCACCTTCCTCACCTTCGGCCTGCTCGCCGCCGTCCTCGTCTTCGGCTCCCACGCCCTCCTCCTCACCACCCCCTGGTTCTGGGATGAGGCCGGCAGCACTATCCCCGCCGCCTTCGAAATCCACGACACCGGCCAGTGGACCACGCCCCACGCCGTCCCGCTCTACATCGCCGCCGTCTGGAAGCTCACCGGCCCCTCGCTGCCCGCCGCCCGCTGCGCCATGCTCCTGCTCGCCTCCCTCACCCTGCTTGGCGCTTTCGTCCTCGCCGTCGAGCTCTGCGGCGCCCTCCGCGGCGTACCCGCCTTCGCCGCCGCCGCCCTGCTCGCCGTCTCCCCGCTCTTCTTTACCCAGGCGATCCTCGCGACTCCCGCCATCCCGCTCACCTTCTGCGCCGTCTATGCCCTCTGGCTCGCCCTCAGCCGCCGTTACGTCCTCGCCGCCCTCGCCGCCGCCCTCTTCCTGCTGGTCCTCGCCTGGTCCGCACCCCTTTTCTCCCTCAGCGCAGCCATCCTCAGCCACCCCATCCAGCTCTCCATCGTTCTCGCCCGCCGCCTCTACTTCCTCTTCATCGCCAATCTCCACCTCCTTGGCCTGGCCGGCATCGCCCTCGCCTGGCGCGCCGGCTCACTCCGCCGCCGCCGCTGGGCCATCGCCGGCGCATTCTCGCTCGCCTGGCTCATCCTCTCCTGCTTCCGCACCCACATCCTCGAACGCGACCTCCTCCCCATCCTCCCCATCTTCTATACCGCCGCCATCGTCGGATTCCATTCGCTCTCCCCCAAGCTCAACGTCCTCGCCACCGGCGCCTTGATCGCCGGTCTCATCAGTGGACTCTTCATCAACCCGCCCTTCTGGCCCTTCCCCTACGAGAACAACCTCGCCCTGGCCGACTTCACGCGCCTCCAGCAGCAGACCGCCAACTGGCTCTCCGAGAAGGCCCCCCACAAGGCCATCGCCACCGCCTGGCCTCTCTCCGACGCCCTCACCCGCCCCCGCCTCGGCTACGTCGGCCGCCGCCTGCTCGTCCTCCGCCTGCCCGACCTCTCCGCCGAAACCGTCCAGCAGATTCCGAAAGACACCATCGACATCTTCGTCCGCTACTCCCGCGATTGGGATCCGCCCCGCACTCTCCTCACCAACAAGTACGTCCGCTACGCCGCCCGCTACTACTTCGGCTACCGTCCCACCGCCTCTCCCGAGGAGATCGAACAGCGTCTCGGCCTCCACCTCCTCATGGCCTGGGAGCGCGGAGGCCAGTGGGTCGAACTCTATGGCCGGTAGCCCCGCCCGCCGCCTCTCCCTCGCCCTCTGGGCCTTCACCACCCTCCTCATCTCCGGCCTGTGGATCTACTGGGCGCAGCACTACAGGCAGACCGCATGGGACTTCACCATGTTCTACGTCGCCGCCCATGCGCCTATCGACTCCCTCCACGACCAGGCCGTCTTCCAGCGCACCGCCCGCGAAGTCCTCGCCGGGACCGCAATCGACTACGCCTCCCCCTATGTCCGCCCCGCCGTCTTCGCCCTCCCCCTGCACTTGTTGCGCGGCCTGCCCTATTGGCGCGCCTTCACCCTCTGGGCCGCCGTGCAAGTCCTCTTCCTTCTCGCTGCCCTCGCCATCCTCGCCGCCAGGTTCCGCGTCCTCGTCCTCGGCTTCTACCCCTGGGCCCTCTTCTTCCCCGCCGCCTTCGGCATCATCACCGGCCAGGACGCCGCCGCCCTGGCGCTGATCCTCTGCGCCGGACTCTGGCTGCTGGAAGACCGCCGCGACGCCCCCGCTGGCGCTCTCCTCGCCCTCACCCTCTACAAGTTCAACCTCTTCCTGCTGATTCCCGTCTATCTGCTCATGAAAAGGCGCTACCGCGCCCTGGCCGCCTACTGCGCCGCCGGAGCCGCACTCGCCCTGGCCTCCGCCGCACTCGAACCCCCGCGCGTCTACCTCGCGCTGTTACCCCACATCGAGCGCTACACCATCGGCTTCTCTCCCCACACCATGTTCGGACTGCGCGGCCTCTGCGCCGCCCTCGGCGCCGGCGCTCTCTATCCCCTCGCCGCCCTCGCTCTCGCCGCCGCCACGCTCTACGCCGCCCGCCGCCTCGACTTCCACCTCGGCTTCGGCGCCGTCGTCGCCGCCGGCATCCTCTGCGCCTACCACTCTGCCTGGTACGACGCCACCGTTCTTGTGCTTCCCCTCGGCCTCTCCCTCGGCGGCGGCGGACGCCTGCTGAGGAGCCTCGCCATCCTCCTCCTCATCGCCCCGCTCTGGAATGCCGCGCCTGCCCTGCTCACCTGCGGCCTGCTGGCCTTCCTCGCCCTCTACTTGCGCCCTACCGCAGCACCCTGAAGACGTTCGAGTAATCGTCCGTCCACACCCGCAGCCACGGGGCGTCCTCTGGCGCCTTGGCCCCCTTTTCGAGCGACGCCCGGTTGAGAAGTTCGCGGTTGGCCGACAGCAGCACCCATGTCGTGCCGAAGCACTTGCCGTCGGTCTCCTCCGTCTCCACCACCAGCACCTGCTTGCCCAGCGCCTTCGCCGCCCGCTCCAGCACCGGTTGCAGATCGATGAACCGGTTCGAGATGTGCACCGCCAGCACACCCTGCGGCTTCAGGTGCCGGAAGTACACCCCCATCGCCTCCCGCGTCAGCAGGTGCACCGGAATCGAGTCGCTCGAAAACGCGTCCACCGCGATCAGGTCGTAGTTCTGCTTCGGCTCCCGCTCCATCGACAGCCGCGCGTCCCCCATCACCACCTCCACCACGCCTGCGGCGTTTTCGAGGTACCAGAAGTCGTTCCTCGCAATCTTCTCCACCAGCGGGTTGATCTCGTAGAAGCGGTACAGGTCGCCCGGCTGCGAGTAGGCCGCGATGGTGCCCGTGCCCAGCCCGACGATCCCCACGCGCTGCAAATCCCCCACCGGCCGCGCTTTCATGACACGGCCCAGTCCCGTGTCGGCGCAATAGTACGTCGCAATCTCCCGCCGCCGCGCCGGGTGCGTGAACTGCTCTCCATGGTTGATCGCCCCGTGCACCAGCGAGCGGTAGCCGTCCCATTCGTACAGCCCGTTGTACTGCCGCACCCGCAGCTCGCCGTAGAAGTTACGCGCCACCACCATGCTGCCCTCGACAATGTCCTTCATCTCGCGCCCCACCAGCCCCAGCAGCAGCGCCGCCAGCGTCATCACGCCGATCGACGGCCAGCCCAGCACCGAACTGCGGAACGGCCACTCCCTCTCGCGGTACACCACCACCAGGCCGGCCGCCAGGCACATCGCCAGCGCGATCGGCATCTCGAAGTAGGCGTTGAATACGTAGGGGGCCACCAGCGCCACGAAGACCCCCCCCAGCGCCCCGCCCACCGACAGCATCAGAAAATAGCCCGTCAGGAACTTCGGGTGCGGCTTCAGCCGCGCCAGCTCCCCGTGGCACACCATGCACACGATGAAGAACGCCAGCCCGTAGACCGGAATCGAGATCCGCACATCCGGCCGCGTCTCCGGCCCCAGGTGCGCCAGCCACCCGATGGTCCCCAGCGCCAGCGGCAGCGCCGGCAGCAGCCATACGCGCCGGTACCAGCCCTCCGAGTCGAAGCACAGGATGAAACTCAGCAGGTACAGCGCCAGCGGCAGCACCCACAGGAACGGGATCGGCGCCAGGTCCATGCTCATGTGGCTGGTCAGCGCCAGCAGCAGCGTCGACGGGCACATCGCCAGCATCGCCCACAACGCGAAGTCCCGTCCGCCGGGACCCGCGGGCGGAGCCTCAACCTCGCCGTTCTCTTCTGGCTGAACTGTTCCCCGGCAGCTCCTCCACCCCGTCACCAGGCAAAGCGCGGCGAACGCCGCAAAGCCCGCGCTCCACACCCACGCCTGCTGCTTCAGCGTCAGGTACGGCTCCACCAGCGGCGGATAGCTCAGCAGCGCCAGCATCGATCCGGCGTTCGACAGCGCATACAGCCGGTATGGCGTCTTCCCCGGATGCGCCTGCGCGTACCACGCCTGCACCAGCGGCCCCGTCGTCGACGCCAGAAAGTACGGCAGCCCCACCGTCAGCGCCAGCAGCCCCAGAATGCGCAGCGTCGGCGCCTCGGCGCCAACCGGCTTCCACGCCTCGTTCGGCGCCACCGGCAGCAGCGCCAGCGCCCCCGCCAGCAGCACCGCATGCAGGATCAGTTGCCGCCTTGGCTTCAGCCGCCGGACGACGAAGTGCGAATACAGGTAGCCCAGCAGCAGCGTGGTCTGAAAGAACAGCAAACACGTCGCCCACACCGCCGCCGTCCCGCCGAACCACGGCAGGATCATCTTGGCGATCATCGGCTGAACCTGAAACAGCAGGAACGCGCTCAGGAAGATGGTCAGTGCGTAGAGCAACATGTCGAATCATTGATTCTACTCACTCGTACCGCGGCGCCACTGCCGGATCCACCTTCGTCGCCCGCAGCGCCGGGCCCGGCGTCGCCGGCAAATCCATCTACGCCAGCGTCAGCCCCGCCCCGTCAACAGCCGGCTCATCGAGCTCGGCTTCCGCACCGCGTAGTAGCCCGCCCGCCCACGGCGCGTTCTGGGGCCGCGCCGTGCCATTCGTGTAGAATGGCATCGGTTCAGCCCCCATGATCACCCGCCGCACAGCCGCCCAAGGCGCCGCGCTCAGCGCCCTCTCCTACTCCCGCATCCTCGGAGCCAACGACCGCATCGGCCTCGGCGTCATCGGCACCGGCGGCCGCGGGACCTACGTCATGACCCTCTTCCAGAAGAACGCCGACCTCGAAGTCCGCGCGCTCTGCGACGTCTACCCCAAACGCATCGACGACGCCCAGGCCAAAGCCCCCAATACAAAAACATTCACCGACCACCGCCAGTTGCTCGCCCTCAAGGAGGTCGACGCCGTCCTCATCGGCTCGCCCGACCACTGGCACAAGCAGCACGCCTGCGACGCCATGGAGGCCGGCAAGGACGTCTACGTCGAAAAGCCCATGTGCCGCACGCGCGACGAAGCCCCCGTCATGGTCAAGACCGCCCGCGTCACCGGACGCATCTGCCAGGTCGGCGTCCAGCAGCGCTCCGGGCCCATCTACATCCAGCCTCTCGAAAAGTTCGTGAAGACCGGTTTGCTGGGTAAGATCTCCCACATCGACGCCGTCTGGCACGGCGGCGTGCCCCGTCCCATGCGCAAGGAGCCAGTCGAAAAGCCCTCCAATCTCGACTGGGCGCGCTTCCTCGGCCCCGTCGCCTACCGCGACTGGGACCCCGGCCAGTACTTCAACTTCCGCGCCTACCTCGACTTCAACGGCGGCAAGATGACCGACTTCGGCCACCACTGGCTCGACGTCGTTCACATGTACATGGGCGAGCGCGCCCCGCGCTCGGCCGTCTTCGCCGGCGGCATCCACTACGACTTCAAGGACGGCCGTACCGCGCCCGATACCTGCAACGCCCTGTTCGAGTACGAGGGCTTCTCCGTCCTCTTTCAGTCCAACGCCTACGGCAACGGCCCCGAGTACGGCATCACCTTCTACGGCGACAAGGGCCGCCTCTACGTCAATCGCAACCGCTACGAGTTCGTCGCCGCCGAAAAGGGCGCCACGCCCGCCACCCTGCGCATCCCCGGCGATATCACCTCCGACCACGTGCGCAACTTCCTCGACTGCTCGAAGTCCCGCGCCCTGCCCAACGGCGACGCCGCCAAGGCCGCCATCTCCATCCTGCCGCCGCTGCTCGCCGTCCAAAGCTACGTCGAAAAGCGCCGCCTCAAGTTCGATCCGGACCGTCTTGAGGTGCTGCCGCTCTAGGGTCGCCTTGAGCCCGCTCCTCGCCGTCGGCTATCATCGTGAGTAGGCTAAGAAGAAGGAGCTTGCACCATGGGTCCTCTCGGCTGGCAAGAGACCCTTGTCATCTTTGTCTTGATCCTTGTGCTCTTCGGGCCCAAAGAACTGCCTAAAGTCGGCAAGACGCTGGCCAAGGCAATCGGCGAGTTCCGTAGAGCATCTGGCGAACTCAAGGACACCTGGCATCGCGAGATGGCCAACCTGGAGCGCGAGACCGAGGACATC
>JACRBC010000057.1 GCA_016213245.1 Candidatus Solibacter usitatus
ATCCTCGAACTGGCCGAGGCCGAGGGCTTGCGTGTCTTTGTCCAGGTCTACATGGACTCGGCGCCTGAATGGATCGGCCGCAAGTATCCGGACTCCCTCTTCGTCTCCTCAAACGGCCAGGCCATCCGGCCCGAATCGTCGCCCGGCTACTGCCGCGACCACGCCGGCGTGCGGCGCGCCGATTCGGCCTTCTACCGCAACCTGGCCGCGCGCGCGGGTAAGAGCAAGGCCTTTCTCGGCTGGGACCTCTGGAGCGAGCCCCACGTCATCAACTGGGCCACGCCCACCTACATCTCCAACCCCGAGTTCTGCTTCTGCAACCACACCCTGGCCCGCTTCCGCGCCTGGCTCCGCGCCAGGTACGGCACATTGGACGCCCTGAATCAGGCCTGGTACCGCCGCTTCCAGAGCTGGGATGAAATCGAGCCGAACCGCCTCTCCACCATCCTCTCCTTCACCGACTATATCGACTGGAAGGCCTTCATCGTCGACAAGCTGGGAGAGGACCTGCGCGAACGCTACCTGGCAGTGAAAGCCGGAGCGCCGCTGGCCATTGCCACCAGCCACGCCGCCGGCGTCGGCCTCTTCGCTTCGCCCCATCACTGGGAGGGCCAGTCCGACGATTGGACCATGGCCGCCCAGGTGGACCTCTACGGCACGTCGTTCTATCCCAAGCACTCGGCCTTCGTGGACCGCGATCCGATGTGGCGCGCCGCCCTGCTCGATTTCACGCGCAGCTTCGGCTTCGCCTCGGGACGCAACGGTTTCGTCGTCGGCGAATTGCAGGCCGGCTTCGGCACCATCGCCGTGAACGTGAGCCCCGAGGTGACCGCGCAGGACCTGCGCATCTGGACCTGGTCCGCGCTGGCGCGAGGCGCCAAGGGCATCCACTACTACGCGTTCTATCCGATGAGCACAGGGTACGAGTCCGGCGGCTTCGGCATGATCCACCTCGACGGCACGCTGACCGAGCGCTCACGGGAGGCGGGTCGCATCGCCTCGCTGGTGGACCGCAACCAGCGGCTGTTCGCCGAGGCGCGCCCGGCGCGCGCGGAGGTGGCTATCCTCTACAACCCCCTCTCGCACTTCGTCGGCGGGCGGCAGCGCCAGGCCGCCTACGGCGGGCCGCAGGGCGAGGTCGCCGGTATCGAGCGGGACTCCCTGCTGGGCGTCTACAAGGCCCTCTTTCCCAAGAACCTGCCGGTGGATTTCGTCCATCTGGAACAAGTCACACTCGAAGGCCTGCGCCAGTACAAGCTCGTCTATCTGCCCTATCCGCTCATGCTCCCTGCCCGCGCGGGAGGATTGCTGCGCGCCTACGTGGAACAGGGAGGCCGCCTGGTGGCCGAGGCCCGCCCCGGCTGGAACGACGAGCGCGGCCGCGCCGCCCCCATCATTCCCGGACAAGGCCTCCACGAGCTGTTCGGCGCGCGCGAGACGGCGATCGAGACCGCCCCGCAGGGCCGCACGAAGATCGTCTTCGACGCCGGATTCACCGTACCGGCGCGCTGGTTCAAAGAGACGCTTGAGCCGCTGCATGCGCGTGCGCGCGTGGTGGGGCGCTTTGAGGACGGTAGAGCGGCGGCGGTGGAGTCCTCGTTTGGAAAGGGAGCGACGCTGCTGGTGGGCTCCTACGCCAGCGCCGCTTACCAGACCACGCCCACTTCCGATGGTGCGCGGTGGTTCTCATCGTTGCTCGACTGGGCCGGCGTGAAACCGCCTCTGACGGTCGAAGGTGAGGTGGAGGCCCGATGGCTGGACGCCGGCGCCGAGCGCCTGCTCTTCGTCTTCAATCACGGCCGCGAAGAGCGGCAGGTGCGCCTGAGGTGGAATGACGGTACGAGTTGGAGCTGGTCGGACCTCCTCACCGGTCAAGCCGCCGCGATAGACTTCACGTTGGCCGGGCAAGACGTCCGCGTGCTGCGGCTGAGGAGCTCCCAATGAAACGGGTTTTGAAAACGTCGCTGGTTCTTGCGGCTGTTATCGCCATCGCGGCGAATGCCCAGGTCCCCTCCTGGCCTCAGCCCACCCGCGACAGCCGCCCCTGGAGCTATTGGTGGTGGCCCGGCAGCGCCGTGGATGAGGCCAACCTCACGCGCGAGCTCGAACGTTACAGCGCGGCCGGCTGGGGTGGCGTCCACATCATCCCCATCTATGGCGTGAAGGGCGCGGAATCCAGGTTCATCGACTACCTCAGCCCGCGCTGGATGGCCCTGCTCAAACACACGGTCACCGAGGCCGGCCGGCTCGGGATGGGCGTTGACATGACCATCGGCACGGGTTGGTGCTTCGGCGGGCCGGAGGTCACCGAAGTGGAAGCCGCCGCCGTTGTCGTGTCGCGGAAGTGGGAGTTGGCGGCCGGCGCGGCGCTGCCTGAGCGGATCGACAAGCGCACGGCCCAGGCGCTGGAGGCTTTCGCTCCTGATGGAAGGCCGGAGAACCTCCTGCCCCTCATCCAGGATGACGGCGCCGTCCGCTGGACCGCGGGCGCCGGCGGCCGCACCGTCTACCTGGTCTCGCAGAAACCTTCCGGCAGCCGCGTGAAGCGCGCCGCGCCCGGAGGCTCCGGTTTCATGTTGAACCCCTTCTTCGGGCAGGCGATCCGCCATTACATGGAGCGCTTCACGCGGGCCTTCGCCGCCTACGACGGGCCGCTGCCCCGGGCCATGTATCACGACTCGTTCGAGTACGGCGTCAACTGGTCGCCCGATCTTTTCGACGAGTTCGAAAAACGCCGCGGCTACCGCCTCCAGAGCGAATTGCCGGCGCTGCTCGGCGCCTCCTCCGACGACCACACCGCCCGCGTGAAGGCCGATTACCGCCTCACCGCCGCAGAGTTGCTCTCGGACAACTTCCTGCCCGTCTGGACGGCATGGTGCCGCTCGCGCGGCATCCTCACCCGCAATCAGGCGCACGGCTCCCCCGGCAACCTGCTGGACCTCTACGCCGCCACCGACATCCCGGAGACCGAGATGTTCAATGCCGACCGGAGCACGGTCGTATCCAAGTTCGCCTCCTCGGCCGCGCACGTCACCGGACGCAAGCTGGCCGCCAGCGAGACCGGCACCTGGCTCAAGGAACACTTCACCGAGACGCTGGCCGACGTGAAAAACCTGCTGGATCAGCTCTGGCTCTCCGGCGTGAATCACGTCGTCTACCACGGCACCTGCTATTCGCCGGACGACGCTCCCTGGCCCGGGTGGCTCTTCTACGCCTCCACCGAGATGAACCCGCGCAACCCCATCTGGCGCGACGTTCCCGCGTTGAACTCCTACATCGCCCGCGTCCAGGCCGTGCTGCAGGAGGGGAGCCCCGCCAACGACGTGCTGCTCTATTGGCCTGTCTCCGACGTCTGGCACGACCCCCAACGAATGACGGCGGGCCTCACCGTCCACTCTCGCGCCTGGGTCGAAGCCCAGGAGTTCGGCAAACTCGCCCAGCGGCTGCTCCAGCGCGGCTACGCCGCCGACTACATCTCAGACCACCAGCTTGCCACGGCCCGCGCCGCCGGCGGAGACGTGGAACTGGCCGGCGGGCGCTACCGCGCGCTGGTGGTCCCAGCCACGCGGCACATGCCGCTGGACACCATGCGCCGGCTGGCCGCGCTCTCAGCCGCCGGCGCGCGCGTCATCTTCGACCGCGAACTGCCCGCCGATGTCCCCGGCTTGCAGGACCTGGAGACCCGGCGCGCCGAATTAAACCGGTTGCGCGCCGGCCTGAAGGCCGCCGACGCCGAGCAGGCGCTGGCCGCCGCCGGCGTGGAGCGCGAACCGATGTGGGACCGCGGACTGGAGTGCATCCGCAGGCGGGCCGCCGGCGGCCGCTGGTATTTCATCGCCAACCGCGGGCAGAGCCCCGTGGAGGACTGGATCCCGCTGGCGACTGAAGTCCGGTCGGCCGTCCTCATGGACCCGCTCACCGGCCGCGCGGGCTTGGCGGCATTGCGACGCGGCGGTGAGGTGTACTTGCAGCTACGCGTGGGCGAATCGGTCATCGTCCGTACCTACGAGAGCCGGCGCCAAGGCGCCGCCTGGTCATATTGGAAACCCGGCGCCGCACGCCAGGAATTGCAGGGCCAGTGGTCGGTGAAGTTCCTCGCCGGAGGCCCCGCGCTGCCCGAGCCCCACACGACGGCGCGGCTGGAAAGCTGGACCGGATGGAGCGAGGCCGCCGGGCGCTTCGCTGGCACTGCGCTCTACTCCATCCGCTTCGACGCCCCGCGCTCGCAGGCCGCCGCCTGGAACATCGACCTCGGCGAGGTGCGCGAAAGCGCCCGCGTCCGGCTGAACGGCCGCGACCTCGGGACCGTGTTCATGCGGCCATTCACCGTCCGCGCCGAGGGGCTCAAACCGCGTGGCAATCTGCTGGAGGTGGAGGTGACCGGCCTGGCCGCCAACCGTGTCCGCGACATGGACCTGCGAAAGGCGCCCTGGAAGATCTTCCACGACATCAACTTCGTGGGCGCCGACTACAAGCCGTTCGACGCCTCGAAATGGCCGGTCAGGGACTCCGGGCTGCTCGGACCGGTGGTCCTCGGCGCACTCGATCGCTTCAGTCCACGTTAGAAGCCTACCGGGGCCGGCGCGGAAGTTCGACGGTCTGCCACGTCATCTTCAGCCCGCGTGGCAGCCGGAACTGCGTTCCGGTCATGAAGAAGGTCCCCACACCGGGCAGGTCCCGCACATAGATGTTCTCCGTGTGGCTGGTGTTCACAGTAACGCCTTGCATGGTGGAGCCCCCTGACAAGCGTTCCGCCTTGTGCGAGGACGACGAGAGCATCCACTGCAACCCGGCCACCTGCTCCACCGATTGAAGTTTCCCGAACAAGCGCCCCCGCTTGCCGGCGAACTCGATCTCGGCAAATTCCACCCCCACCACGAAGTGCGGAGTTCCTTCCGCCGACCTCTCCAGCCGCCGCAGGCGTCCGCGAATCACGGCGTCCTTCGGGATGATCACCTTTTTCTTGAGCACGGCATCGGCGGTGAGGCGCGCCTCGAGCAGATCGCCCACCCTGGCTTTGCTCGAATCGACCTCGGTCTCCAGTGTCATCGAAAGCGAGAGCCCGGCCGGAACGTCGAATGGCGCAACTTCAGCCGGCGCAGGCGCGCCCGCTTCCGCCTGGATCTCCCCCGCCAGCAGCGACGAACTTCCGCTGAATTGCCGGCAGTGGCTGAACTCGATCCGGTTCCGGCTCTCCTTCCCGCCGAGTTCTCGCAGTGTCAGCTCGGCCGACTGCGGCAACCAGACGGCTGCCCCGCGCATCTGCATCATCCCGTAGTCGGTCCTGCTCGTCATCGCCTCCAGAGGCAACCCCGGCGGAATATCGACCGCCCGGGCCTCCAGCCGCAGAATGTCCAGCGTCTCCGCGTCGGCCCAGAACGAGCCCTCGGCCCGCACCTCCCCCGAGCCGCCCGCAAGCGCCACCTGCCAGCGGAATCCAAACAGCGGCAAACTGTAGTCGTAGCGCAGCGCCGGACGGCCGTTCAGTTCTTCCTCGCCACGCCACTTGATGGAGGCCGTGTTGCCGATGAACACCGCGCGCATCAGTTGCATGAATTCGCCCGTCGATACAGTGCCCACCGAAACCAGGTCCGCCGGACTGCGCTCTTCGAACTTCTCCGCGCCCGGCCAGGAAAACACCTCCTTCTTCCCCACCAGGCCCACTTCGAGCCGTAGCACGTCTACGGGCCGGAAAGGCCGCTGAGCCGAGTCCCGCGCCGAACGCTCGATGGTCTCCAGGCAGGTGTAGTCTACTGCCTGAGCCGCCAGCCGCTCCACCTTCTGCTTGATGCGCGCCTGCAGGAGCACCTCCCGGGGCAAGCCGGCTTGAGACTCCAGCGCCAGCATCAGACACAACAATAGGATCATGCCCTCTCCCAACTCGATTGTGCCACTCGCGCGCCCCGGCCGCCCCCCCCTGGCAACCGAAAGCCCCGGAAGCGCGTCGCCGCGCCGCCGGGGCTGGGATCGAACTCAATTGTCAGGCGTACCGAATGCGCCGGAACTTCTCGTTCCTAAGCTACTTGTGAAGGCCTGTGCCGGCTCATGATGGCCTGCATCTGGTCCTTCAGGTGGAGCTTCAGCTTCTTCAGCCGGTGCTCCTCGATCTCGTCCTGTTCGGTCAAATGAGGCTTCTGTTCGATCTGGTCGATCAGCCGCTTATACTCGGCGTGCTTCTCGGCCAGCGTACGGAACTCCTCATTGGAGCGCACCAGGTACGCCTTCAGTTCTTCCTGCGAGAATTTCTCCATATGGGTGGTTCTCCTTGGGAATGGGATCCACGCCGGGTCAATTGTGTAGGAGTTGGACTGGCTCGGCGGGCTCTTCAGTGGCTGCATCTTTGCAGAGCCGGCGGCGCCCCTCGGGCTCGCCGACACCCTGACACTACCACTTTTGGAGGAGTCTGACAATCCCGTTGCAGCAGTATGAGAAAACCTGATGCGCCAGTGCTGTCCCATCACGCATCCGGGATCGTCCCGGGACGCTTGGCGCGCCTTTCCAGGTGCACCACCACCGCATCCAGCGTCCCGTCCGGCGCCTTGCGCGCCTCCACGGTCACCGTGTCCCCCGCCTGGATATCGGCCAGCTTCAACCTGGTCTTGCCCTGCAAATAGACCGTCTTGCGGGTGCAGGTGAACTGCAGGACGTTTTTGTCAACATTCTCCACCGCCAGGCCCTTTTTGTCGCTGCCTCGGACGATGCCGGTAAAGCCCGGCGTCGGCCGGTTTGAGAGGTCACCGTCCCGCTTCTGGGTTCGGAGGTCGGGGTAGTACTGCCCCCAGGCGCTCCAGGCGAGCGCAGCGGTCAAGATGATCATTCGAATGGGATATCCCATCAGCGGCCTCAGCTTCCGGCCAGCGTCCGCAGGCACACCGGCTGCCCCACAGTGATCCCCTTGCCCGTATGGAGCAATTTCCCCGTCTTGGCGTCGATCTCCAGCACGATCACGTTGTTCGACCTCTGGTTGGCCGCCAGCAGCCACCGCCCGCCCGGCTCGATCCAAAAGTTGCGCGGCATCACGCCCTGCGTCGGCGAGTTGCCCAGCGCGGCCAGCTTGCCTGTCCTGGCGTCCACGCTGAACGCCGCGATCGAGTTTTCGCCGCGGTTGGATGCGTACACAAACTTCCCGCTCGGGTGCACGCGAATTTCGGCCGGCCAGTTCTCTCCCTTGAAGCCCTCCGGCAGCGTTGGCACCGAGTGGATCTCCACCATCTCGCCGCCGCCGTAGTGGAACGCCGTTACGGTCGAGTTCAATTCGTTCACCGCGTAACCGAAGACCCCCTTCGGATGCCAGGCGAAATGGCGCGGCCCCGCCCCGGGCGCCATCTGCACGATCTTGTGCGTATCCATCGTTCCCTTCGACGGGTTGATCCTGTAGATCCGGATCTCGTCGGCGCCCAGATCGCAGGCCACCGCGTAGCGGTTGTCCGGCGCCGGATTGATGCTGTGCGCGTGCGGGCCCTCCTGCCGCTTGGCGTTCACGCTCTTGCCTTCGTGCTGGAAGAAACTCGCCGCCTCGCTTAGTCTGCCCGACTCGTCGATGCGGTAGGAAGCCACGCTGCCGCCGCCGTAGTTGGCGATCATCGCCATCCGGCCCGTCCGATCGAGCGAAATGTGGCAGGGCCCTGAGCCCTTGGCCGAGACGCGATTCAGCGGAGTCAGCTTACCCGAGGCCCGGTCAATGGAGAACGCGCACACCGAGCCCTCCTTGCGCCCCTCGTAGTTGCCGATCTCGTTGATCGCATACAGAAACCGCCCCGAAGGGTGCAGCTCCAGAAATGTCGGGTTCGGGATCTCCGCCGCCAGGGTCATGTCTGTCAGCGCGCCGCTGGAGAGGTCCAGGCGCGCAACGCTGATGCCCTTGTTCATCGCATTGGTATAGGCGCCGACATAGACCAGCGGCGCGCGCTTCTGCGCGAATGCGGGACCGGCCGCCAGCGAGGCGGCAACAAACGACCGGCGGGATAACGTCATCCCGTTATCACATCGCATCGGGGCCGCGATGGCAAGCGCGCTTCCGCAGCGCCGCCCACGCCCCAAACAGCGGCGGATTCTCAAGCCATGTGCGGATCCACAGAAGCACCTCCGCCTTGGACTCGCGCCGCGCCTGGCCGGCCCTGCGGCTGCGCGAGGCCCACTCGGCGTGTTGCCGCGCCGTGATCACCCTCTGCCGCACCTCCAACCGCCGCCCCGTCCCGCCCGTCTCGTATTCGCCGGCCAGCGCCAGCAGAGATCGCTCCAGCTCCTCCATCGAGTCCTGCCGGACCCCTTCCACCAGCGGCGCCAGCGGCAGGCCGGATTCGATCAGCGCTTCCCGCAACGTCTTGGCCGACGTCTCCGGGAATGCCGCGCCGAGCTCCGCCGCGAGCCCTTCGTCAACGCGCTCCGCGCCCCGGCTTTGCAGCCACTCGATCGCGCTGGCTTTTTTGGACGGCCTGGCGTTCCCCATTGCGGTAGGCGGCGACGGCCTTCTGGTGGCCGCCGTATTCGACGCTGAATACATGCCCGCCGGAGCGGTCCGGCCGGGCCACGAAGTACAAGTCCCCGGTCTCCTGCGGCTTCAGAGCCGCTCGCAGCGACGCCAAGCCGGGGTTGGCCACAGGCCCGGGCGGCAGCCCCGCGTGCTGGTAGGTATTGTAGCGGTTCCTGCTCGCCAGGTCGCTCTTGCGGATCACGCCCCGCCAGCGACCGTCCAGGATTGCCGCATACTCCACCGTCGGGTCGCACTCCAGCTTCATACCCTTCCGCAACCGGTTGGTGTAGACGCCCGCGATGCGCACCCGCTCCTCCTCCAGCACGGCCTCGGTCTCCACCAGCGAGGCCAGGGTCACCAGCTCCCTGCGCGCCCCCGCCGGCGCGCCCAGTTCCTCCCACACCTTGTCGAACTGCGCCCGCATCGCACGCCGCACGGTCTCTCCCGTCGCCGTGCGCCGGAAGTGATAGGTGGAGGGAAACAGGAAGCCTTCATCGCCGAGCGCGCTCCGCACGAACTCATTCGCCCGGCCGAATCCGGCGTGTTCCACGAGCTGGCCGATGTCAAACACATTGCTGCCTTCCGGAACCCGGAACTCTATCGTGTAGACGTCGCCACGCGCGATGCGCGCAAACACCGCCGCGGCCGTGGCCGCCTCGCTGAATTGGTACTCGCCCGCCTGCGGTCTGGCCGCCGGGCGCGCCAACCGCGCGGCCAGAAACAGCAGCGGATGGCGCACCACGCCGGCTTGGGCGAGCATCTCGCCGATCCGCAGACTCGATGTGCCCTTCGGGATCTCCACGAACACCGGCGCGCCGAAGCCGCGATAGCGCTCCATCCGCACCCAATAATGCCCCGCCGCCAGCGCCGCAATCAGCCCGCCGGAAACCAGCGCCGCCAGCAGCTTCTTCATTCGGCCTCAGCCCCCGCCGCGCGCAGGTACTCCTCCAGCAGAATCACCGCGGCCATCTCGTCCACCGCGCCCCGCCGCTTCTGCTTCAACATCCCCGCCAGGCTCATGCCGGACTCCCGCATCCGCGCCTCCGCCTCCACCGAGGTCAATCGCTCGTCCTGGTATCGCACCGGGATTCCGGTGGCCGCCTCGAGCCTGTCGCCAAAGGTCCGCACGAAGGCCGCCATCTCGCCTTCCCCGCCCCGCATGTGCAGCGGCAATCCCACCAGGAACAGCTCCACCTTCCGCTCGCGCGCCATGCGCTCCAGCTTGGTGATGTCCTCGCGCATCGTGCCCCGCCGCAACGCGTCCAGGCCCACCGGCACGCCCGCTTCCGGACCGGCCAGGGCCAGCCCGATGCGCCGCTTGCCCACATCCAGCGCCATCACTCGTTGGGGGCTTCCCACGTTCTGATTGTGCCATGCTAAGACCCATGAGGTTCCTTGCACTGCCGCTGGCAGCAGCGGCATTTTTTTCGCTCTCCAGCCCGGCACAGCAGAAGAAGCCCGTCACGCTGGAGAGCCTCTCCACCGGCATGACGCGCATGATGGGAGGCTTGGCCGGATCGCCCCTCTGGGCCCCCGGCGGCCAGCGCTTCGCCGTGCGCCGCGCCGATAAAGTCATGCTTTATGACATCGCCTCCGGTGTTGAAAAGGAGCTGTTCTCCACCGCCGATGCATCCAAGTCCGCCAAGGCCGCCCCGCCCGAGCGGGCCATGGGCTGGGAGAACCGCCGCGTCAGCGAGCAGCCGTTGCAGTGGTCCAGGGACGGCAGGAAGATGCTGGTCCTGGTCAACGGCGACGTCTTCCTGTGGAGCGAAGAATCCGGCCGTCTGGAGCAGTTGACCGCCACGGAGGAAGTAGAGCGCGACCCCAAGCTCTCGCCCGACGGGACCCAGGTCAGCTTCCGCCGCGGCAACGAGCTCTGCGTCCTGGACGTGGCCACGAAGAAGGTAACCCAGCTCACCTTCGACAGCTCCGCCACGCGCTGGAACGCGCGTCTGGACTGGGTTTACCCCGAGGAACTCGACCTTGGCACCGCGCACTGGTGGTCGCCCGACTCCAAGGCAATCGCCTACCTCCAGTTCGATGTTTCCCGCGAGCCCCTCTACCCGCACTCCGATCACCTCCAGATTGCCGCCGTCAGCGAGCCCCAGCGCTATCCCAAGGCCGGCACGCCCAACGCCGACGTACGCGTCGGAGTCGTCGCCGCCGCCGGAGGCGAGACCAAATGGATGGACTACGGCGAGACCCGCGACTTCCTCATTGCCCGGCTGCACTGGACCCGCGACTCCGCCCGGGTCCTGGTCCACCGCCTGAACCGCGTCCAGAACCACCTCATGATCATGGCCGCCGATGCCGCCACCGGCCGCGCGCGAACCCTGATCGACGAGACCGACCCCGCCTGGATCAACCTCAACGACGACTTCCACCTCCTGGCCGACGGCCGCATTCTTCGCTCGGCCGAGAAGGACGGCTTCCGCCACCTCTACCTTCACTTCAAGGAGGGCAAGGAGGATCGCCGGCTGACCCGCGGCGAGTGGGAGGTCTCCTCCATCGCCTGCGTCGATGAGGCCGCCAAACAGGTGTTCTATACCGGCACCGAGGCCAGCCCGCTCGGCCGGCAGCTCTACGTCGTCGGCCTCGATGGCCGCGGCAAGCGTCAAATCACCGAAGGCGAAGGCAGCCACTCCATCTCCATGGGCCCCGGCTGCGACTACTTCATGGACACCTTCTCGAACCTCGATACGCCCTCCGGCACCGTGCTGCGCAAGGCCAACGGCAGCATGGTGAAGGTGTGGCGCGAGGCCGACGGCAAGCCGCAGGAGGAGTTTGACATCCTCAAGACCGAGATCCACACCTTCAAGGGCGCCGACGGCACGATGTTCTACGGCCGCATGATCAAGCCCGCCAACTTCGACCCGGCGAAGAAGTACCCGGTGCTCGTGTCAATTTACGGCGGCCCGCACGCCCAGAGCGTGCGCAATTCCTTCAGCGGCATCAGTTGGGACCAGGTGATGGCCCACAAGGGATTCCTCATCTGGCAGATGGACAACCGCGGCTCCTCCGGCCGAGGCCACAAGTTTGAAACACCTCTCAACCGCCGCCTGGGCAAGCAGGAGCTCGACGACCAAAAGGAGGGGATCAAGTACCTCACGGGGCTCGGCTTCGCCGACCCCGAACGCATCGGCATCCACGGCTGGAGCTACGGCGGCTACATGACGCTCTACTGCCTGCTCCACGCGCCGGAGATCTTCAAGGCCGGCTCGGCCGGCGCCGCGGTGACGGACTGGCGCAATTACGACACCATCTACACCGAGCGGTACCTGGGCCTGCCGCAGGAAAACGCCGCCGGCTACAAGGACAGCTCGCCGGTCCACGCCGCCGCCAACCTGAAGGGCAAGCTGCTGTTGATCCACAACATCGAGGACGACAATGTGCTGTTCGGGAACGCGCTCCAGCTGATGAACGCCTTCCAGCTCGCCGGCAAGCAGTTTGAGACGCTCATCTATCCCGGCAAGAGCCACGGCGTCATGGGCCAGGGACGCAACCACATGATGGAGAAGCAGACGAAGTTCTTCGAGGATGCTTTGTTGAAGTAGCCCGCGTCCCGATCATTCCATCTCGATTTCGAAGAACGCCAGGTCCAGCGGCTCCAGCTTCGGCGTAGCAGCCGACCAGAACCGCTCCGCTCCGTGAAAGGTGGCCGTCAGGCGGCCTTCGCCGTCGTAGAGCTTTACACGGTAGGGGCGCAGCGCGGGGAACCACATCCCCAGGTCCACGTGCAGCGGCACGGCCTGCGGCGAGCCTTGATCGTTCAGCACGATCAGCAGCAGCCGGCCGCCGAGAAGATGGCTCCGGACAAAAGCCGGGGCGGGTTCGAGCAGCGCCGAATTCCCGAGGAAGGTCCCCTTGGTGAAGTACTCCAGAAACTGCCGCCGCCGCGCCGCAGCCTGTTTCAGGGCGCGCGCCACCGGCGGGACCTCGCTGATCAGCGCCGAGCCGTTGGCCTGCCCCGGCTTCTTGGCCAGCAGGTTGAGGTACAGGCCGTCGCTGAAGCACTGCTTCACCACCAGGGGCGAGTCCTGCACGTTACAGTTGAGCCGCGGATAGCGCAGTAGGTTGAGCGCCGGCCCGCTGTCGTTGTAGTCGGCCCAGTTCCAGGTGTAGTCGAGCACCCCGCCATCGCGCTCCAGGCTCCCCGGCGTGATGGACTCGCCGGAGAATGTGGACTGCGGGTCCACCGCCCGCGCCCGCGCGCGCAGCCGCTCGGTCATCGCCACCATGGCCGGCTTCTGGCCCGGCGCGCTCTTGCTCGAAAACTGGTCGTAGCTCAGCGAGGGCGCGCCGGCGTCGATCCACTCGCTCATCGCCGTCCAGGCGTCCTGGAGCCACACAGGGTTGTCGCTGTCCACCCAGGCGCCGTCGATGATCTTCATGTAGTAGGGGTTGAACGTCGGGATCAGTTCGCTGTGATAGGTGTAGCTGCTGGTGCCCGGCGGCACGTGGTAACGCTCCGCATCGCGGTTGAGCACCGTCTGGATGCTGACAAACGGCGCCACGTTCACGCCCAGTTCGCGGCAGCGGCGCACGGCTGTGAGCAGCTCCTCCCTGCTCCCCAGTTGGGGGAGATGTTTCTGGGGAAGAGTGAACGGATCGGACCAGCCCCACAGCACGAGTTCGTCGATGCCGTGCTCTTTGGCGTCGCGGGCCACGCGCGGCAGATCGGCGTAGCGGAAAGCGGCGCGGGCCGGGTCGGGCTCCAGCGCCTCGATCATCCAGATGGTCTGAAAGCCGACGCCGTCCCGCACGTGGACGGGCAGTTCGCGCTTCACGCTCACCTGCTCGACGTACTGCCTGTAGACCTCAATCCCCTTGGCCCAACCGCCGGCGTGTGGCGTGAGCCAGAATTCGCCGCTCTCCCAGGTCTCCCCCGGCCGGACCGCCGTGGAGTGCTCCCAAGCCAGACGCAGGCTGCTTGGATCGGTCTCCGGGCGCAACGTCATGATCTTGGGGGGATAGTCCGTGCCCCAGCGCTTTTGGAACAGGCTCAGGCCGCCTCGCAGGCTGCCCAGATCGATCCAACGCAGCGTGTTTGGATGTTGGTAGCCATTGGGCGGGTATTCCGTCCAGGGCCGGCGGGCATAAAAGGGAGCGGTGTGCTCGGGCTGTGGAGGGCGCTCAAACGGCTTCACTACGGCGCCGCCAAACCGCAGCTCAGTCTGTGCCGCGCCGTGGAACGGCCGCAGCCCCGCAAGATCGGGAAACAGGATCTGGGGCACGGGCAGCGCCGAGTGGTTCCGGAGCTGCGCGGTGAAGATCACCGAGCGGCCATCCGGCGCGGCGCGAATGGTGACGCGTGCGCTGACCTCCGCGCCACCTGGGAGGAGGTTCGGCCGGCTGGGGCCGAGCTGTTTCCACTCGATCGAGACGCCTGTGGAGTTCTCGACGACCGAGGCCCGCGCGTTGCGGCACCCGAGCCGCATGGGAGCGAAGGATGCCGCCGGGTAGGCGGCATCGAGGAAGCTGGCCTGCGCTGGAGCGGCGGTCAGGACCGCGCCGGTGGCCGCGGAAGACAGGTGTACCAGGCAGCCCGTCTCCTGGTCGATGCCAAGCTCCAGGCCGTTCAGGGCCGTGCGC
Organism: Candidatus Solibacter usitatus; assembly: GCA_016213245.1. Classification (GTDB taxonomy): domain Bacteria; phylum Acidobacteriota; class Terriglobia; order Bryobacterales; family Bryobacteraceae; genus Paludibaculum; species Paludibaculum usitatum_A. Next base: position 14,066 of record JACRBC010000057.1, read on the forward strand.
AGGGTTCCAGCCTGGGCGGCAGCCGCCCAGGCGAGGATCGGAATGAGATAGCGGATCAGTTGCCGCGGCCGCCGGAAGAAGCTCCGTGCGAGCCGCCCGCGGTTGCGCCGCCGCCGGCATCGCCGCCGCCGCGCGAACCGGAACTGCCGGCGCCGGCCGAACCGGACGAGGCCGGCGCGGAGGCCGAGATTCCCGCGCTGGGGCTGTAGCTGGAGCCACCGGCACTGCGATCACTCATGCCGGAGCCGGCAAAGCTCCCGCCGGAACCGAAGCTTGCGCGGCCGCCGCCAAAGGCAGGTTGGGGCGGATAGTAGACGGCGATGACCGTCGAGGGTGTGTAGTAGTAGTAGCCGAAGGGATTGCGGCACGTGCCCATCCAGGGGATGTAGGTGGCGAAACCGAAGTAGGGGTTGTAAGCCCACATGCCGCTGCGGAGCCCGCTGGACTGCACGTTGGACTGCCGGGCCGCCGAGACATTCGCCATGGCGATGTAGCCGCTGCGGCGCTTGGCCCAGCGGTACAGGGCGTCAGTCTCCTTCACGTCGAATTTGCCCGGAGTCCAGCCGCCGGCCGATGCCACCAGTTCCTTGCCGCCCTTGAGCGTCACCTTCTGGCCGTCGTGATCGGCCACCGCCTCGCCCAGGAAGACGCGCACGCGCGCCGGCTCGGCGTCAACCCGGTAGAGGCCGGCCTTGGTGAGCGTGAAAGTGGCGTCCTTGACCAGCACGGTGATGTGGTTGTCGTCGAGCAGTTCGGCGGCGTCGATCAGCACGCTGCCGCTGAGCACATCCAGCCGGGCGTCGGTCAGGCGGTTGGACAAGAGCTTGAAGGAGCTCTCCTCGGCCATGCGCAGGAACGCGCCCGGGGTCAGCAGCACCTCGGCGCGCCCCTCGCCCGTCTTGAGAATCTGGCCTTCCTTGATGTCGGTGAACTCGGTGAGCTTGGGCTCCACCTTCTTTGGCTCGCCGCCTTTGGCGTCAATCAAGTAGACATCACCGTCGGCGACGTTGACCATACCGGCCTTGGCCGAAATGGCGTTCTGTGCGGGTGCGCCGGGGGCCAGGATAACAGCGGCCGCGACGGCGATCAACATAGAGTGGGCGAGACGCATGGCGTGGACTCCCTGGACCAGGTTAGGCCTGAAACCAAGTTTGGTCTGCACTTGGGACGCAAGTCAAGAGCGTTGCGTTTCTTTAGTTTCGCGAATTATTGGAGCGGCAGCAGGACGGTGTTGGAGTCCTGCCCGTTGATCCGGACCTTGAGTTCCACATTCTGGCCCTGACCCATGGTCGGATCCACCTTCAGCCGGAGCACGGAAAGGCCCACGCGGCCCGCGAGTGCGCCGGACCAGGAGGCCTGCCTCAGTTCGCCGCCAATGAGGAGTTCGAGCGTATCCTTGAGCGCGGCCGGCGGCTCGGAAGGCACGGCGAACCCGTCCAGCGGGGCCGGCTCCACGCGCCCGAAGCCGGTGCCCAGGATGGAGAGGGTTTCGCCCGCCTGAGCCGGACTCTCGGCCGTCACCGGGCTGCCGTCGGCGTGCAGCGCCAGCGCCAGCGGGGTTTCCTCCGGGGTTTCCGGCAGCCGGAAGAGGCCCGGCGCGTTCTGATAGACGCGGAAGCGGGTTGAAAGCGCGGCCTGGGTTGCGGGTTTCACCGCCAGGGTATAGGAACCGGGTTCGAGGCCGGATGGCAACTGCGCTTGAATCTCCTCCGGCGTGACCGAGATGAGGGGCAGGATGCGGCCGTTCATCTGCACGGTCAGGCCCTGGAGGGTCTGCGTCAGCGGGCTTTCCGGCCCGCGCTCGGATTGGGCGACGAGGCTGTAGCCGCGGATGGAGATGATGGAACCCGGGGCGACACCGTCCACCGGCGTGGGTCCGGCGGCGTTGCGGACGGCGTCGGCGGCAAGAGTCGGGACTTTGTCGAGACGGGCGACCACGGTGGCCGGGCCGGTCATGGTGACCCATCCGGCGTTGTACGGTCCGGACAGGGCGCCCTCCCAGCGGCGGAACTTATATCCTGGGCGGGCATCGGCGGTGACCAGCACCTGGGTTCCGGCGGGGAAGTAGCCGCCAGGCTGCGCGGGCGGCTCAAAGGTCCAGTTGGCGGCGCCGTCGGGATCGGTGATCGCCGTGAAGCGCTGCAGGTAGGTGTACTTCGCGGCGAGGGTCTGGCTGCCGGTGGTGAAGGTAAAGTCGCGGCTGTCTGCGCCGCCGCCGTCGGTCCAACCCTGGAACACCGCTTTGGTGTCGGCCGAGTAAGAAGCCTCCGGAACGGGGTAGATGGTGACCATGGCGCCCGCGGGGCGGTCCACCACGCAGGGTGTCTTGCACTCGGCGCCGCTGACGTTGAAGCTGAGCGAGGACGGGTCGCTCTGAAGCTTCAACTGCCCGAGCAACTCGTACCGGGCCGTCATGCGGAATGAGCCGGGGGCCGCGGTGTCTTCGACCACGGTGACGGTCTGGTCGGCCGGCCCGTCATTGGACCAGCCCACAAAGCGATAGCGGCGTCCCTTGGCGTCCACCTGCTCGGCGGGCGCCGAGATGGTGTGCTTGTGGCCGAGTCCCCATTCGAAGTTGTAGGACGGCCAGTTGTCGCGGCCATCGATCTTCAGCTTGAGCTGGACAGGGGTGGTGACAAAGCTGGTGCGGATGCCTTTGACGAAGCGCGCCGTCAGGGTGTAGGGGCGGTAGTCGGCGGGCATCTTGAAGACGTAGTTCTGACCGGCGGTCTGGCCGCCGCCGACGTCCCAGACGTCGAAGACCCAGAGATTGCCCATGCGGTCCTTCTGCGAAGCAGGGGCGCCAAACAGGTTGTCCGAGCCGGGTAGGAAGTCGAACTCACCCTGGCAGAGGGGCGTGTAGCGGCAAGCGGTGGACTTGGGGTAGCCGGGCGGGAAGATGGGCGGCACGCTGTCATACGGCGGCACGGGCTCGGTGGGACCGGGGTAGGGGGTCTGGATGGGCGCCGGGAGACACTCGCCGTCCTGGCTCTTGGTGGTGACCAGGGACCGGTTGACGACCACCTGGAGACCGCGGACGGGCGACGTCTCGACAAAGACGCGGCGCGCGTCGTCAAACAAGGCCCGGATGGTGGTGGGACCGGTGATGGTCAAGGCGCCGAAGAATGGGAGAGTTTGCGCGGTAGAGATCAGCCATCCCTTGAAGGCGAAACCGGGGTAGGCGATGGCTGCAAGACTCAATTGCGCACCGGAGTCCATCCAGGAGTAGGTGCTGAACGAGACGCAGCCGCAGGCGCCGGCAGTATCGATGAAGCCGTAGCGGCTGGGATAGGGGTCCGGCATTGGAATGTTGCCGCTCGGCCACGGCTCGTTGCATGCCTTCCAGGGGATGATGGGCTCATAGTTGATGAGCATCTCCACGCGGAACTGCTGGACGAAGCTGGCGGTGTAGGAGGTGACCAGGGGGTCGGCGACGATGGACTGAACCAGGTCTCCGGGTCTCAGCATCGTGCCGGCTCCAGCGCTCCAGGAGGTGAACGTGGTGCGCGAGGTGAGGTTCTCGTTCACCTGCTGCGGGTTGCGGATTTCCAGCGTATGCTTGCTTCCAGCGGGCCAGGCAAAGTGGGCGGCGCCCTTGTACATCTGCCCGTCCACCCAGAACGCGGCTGAGGGCAGTGAGGCGGAGACCTTGACGCCGACGATCGACTGCGCGTGGGCGGGAATCCCGCCGGCCATCCCGGCCACCACCATCAGAACACAGGGCAAAACTGGCAGGAGACAGGACAGGATTGGTTTGCGCATGCGACTCCTCATGTCACCCGTTCAATCGGCGGGCTGAGCAGGAGCCGCTATGGGGGAAACGCCTTAGGCGATGCGGTGGAGGGTCAGAATCCTGGGCTCGCCTTCGACCAATTGGGGGACCAGGGACTTGAGTTGGGTGAGGTGAGGCGTGGCCAGGTGGCTGGCGAGCGCCTCGGCCGAAGTCCAGTGCTCGTAGAAGACGAAGTGGCCGGGTTGGACGGTGGACTCGTGGAGGTCATACTGGACGCAGCCGTCTTCCTTCCGGGTGGGCTCGATGCAGGCCAGCAGGGCCTGGCGGAGGGCGTCTTCTTTTCCAGGCTGGGCCGACATCTCGGCAACGACGGTCAGGAGGGGGTCGGGCATGGCCATTTCAGTCTAGCGTGGGCAGCGCTAGGGGCGCTTGTGGATGCGGATGATCAATGCCGGATCCTCTTCGGGCCAGAAGAACGACTGCGAGGCGCAATTGAGACATTCATCGCCGCGAGAGGTGAACCAGCGGCGGGCCTCGTCGCGGTCGAGCGAGTTGACGGCGTCGCTGTCAGCCATCCAGTACTTGTCGTAGTTGGGTTGGAGGCGGCGGTAGTGCAGCGTGGCCGGACCGCCGGCGAGACGGTCGCTCAGGGCACGGGCGGCGCGCACGGGCGGCTTGGTGAGGAGCCAGAAGAGATTGGTGGTGCGGAAATCGATGGTGGAGCGGACCAGGCGCTGTCCGAGTGTGAGCTGGCTCGCCGGGCGGACGGGGAGGCCTTCGGCGGCCCAGGGCGGGCAGTCCCAGGCGGGCAGGAAGTAGAGCAGGGCGCCGTCCTTGAGAACGCGCCGCGTTTCACGCAGGGCCTGTTCCGGATTAGGGATGTGCTCGAAGACCCAGATGCTCCAGGCGGCGTCGAAGCTGGAGTCGGCAAACGGCATGGCGGTGGCCGAGCCGCGCACGTAGGGCTTGTGGAAGAAGCGGTGGGCGGTGGAGGAGATGTCGAGGCCGGTGTAGTCGCGAACGTGGTCCTGGAGATAGCCGCGGCCGGCTCCGATTTCGAGGACCTTGGCGCCACCGAGGCGGTTGTCGTTGACGAAGGCCTGGACACGCTCCGGGATGCGGTGAAGGCGGGCGGCCTGGGCGGCGACGCGGACGTAGACATCGTCAGCGGCCGAATCCGAGCCGCCGTCGGGGATGGAGTAGGCGCGCTGGTAGTAGCTGGCCGTCTGGTCGAGCTCGGCGCGGGTGAGCGGAGGATCAGAGTCGAAGGGGTAGGCCGATGCCAGTGCGGCGATGTACAAGGCGGCCACCAGGGCGAGCGCCAGCCAGGCAGAGCGCCGGGAGGTCGTGCGCGGGCGCGGCGCGGGCCGCGGCAGGCGGGGTCGATCTTCCAACAGATTCAGCATGGGTTCCTCAGCTCCGTGGATCAAAGGGCCACAGGGGGAGATCGGCGCGGGTTCAGGAAAGCTTTAGCCGGCCGCAGCGCGGGCTCAGGCGCCGCGTTTCTTCACGGGGATGCCGAGGCGCTTGATTTTCTGGTTGAGGGTGGAGAGGGGGATTTTGAGGCGGGCGGCGGCGTCGGTTTGCGAGTAGCCGACGGCGTCGAGGGCGTCGGCGATCTTGCGGGCCTCGAAGTCGGCCACGACTTCAAACAGCGACGCGTCGGCGGGCAGGGATTCGCCGCTCTCGCGGGGCGTGCGGACGCCGGTGGAGTGGAGGATCTGCTCGGGGAGAACGCTGACGGGGACGGTGGCGTTGGTGGCGAGGACGACGGCGCGCTCGATGGCGTTTTCCAGTTCGCGGACGTTGCCGGGCCAGTTGTAGTCCATGAGGATGTGCATGGCCTCGGGCTCAAACGCGAGGAGGCTGGCGCCGGCGGGGCTGAGGAACTTGTCGTTGTCGCGGCAATAGAACTGAAAGAAGTGTTCGACCAGAAGAGGGATATCCTCCTTGCGGTCGCGAAGGGAAGGCAGAGGGATGTTGATGACGTTGAGCCGGTAGTAGAGATCCTGGCGAAAACGGCCCTCCTCGACGAGCCGGGCGAGGTCGGCGTTGGTGGCGGCCAGCACGCGCACGTCGACCCTGATCGACTCAGTGGAGCCGACGGGCATGAACTCCCGTTCCTGGAGGACGCGCAGGAGCTTGACCTGCATGTCGGGGGTGAGGGTGCCGATCTCGTCGAAGAAGACGGTGCCGCGGGTGGCGGTTTCGAAATAGCCCTTGCGGTTGGCGACTGCGCCGGTGAAGGCGCCTTTGACGTGGCCGAAGAGAGTGGATTCGAGCAGATCGGGCGGGAGCGAGCCTGAGTTGACGCCAACAAAGGGCTGGTCGGCGCGGGGCGAGTTGGCGTGGATGGCCTTGGCGATGAGTTCCTTGCCGACGCCGGTTTCGCCGGTGATGAGAATGTTGGACTTGGACGGAGCGACCTGGGAGACGAGGTCGAGAACGCGCAACATGCGTTCGCTCTTGCCGACGATGTTGGGGAAGGAGTAGCGCTGCTTGAGGGCGCGGCGGAGTTCGCGGTTTTCGCGTTCCAAGCGTGTGCGCGCCATCTGGCGCTCGATTTCGATGAGGAGTTTTTCGTTGTCCCAGGGCTTGGAGAAGTAGTCGTTGGCGCCGGACTTGAGGGCCTCGACGGCGACCTCGACGCTGCCGTAGGCGGTGATGAGGAAGACGGGGGTTTCGCGGTCGCGCTGGCGGATGTCGTCGAGGACTTCGAGGCCGGAGCGGTCGGGCATCATCAGGTCGAGCAGGACGAGGTCGTAGATGCCGGCCTCAAAGCGTTTGAGTCCTTCGGCGGCGTTTTCGGCGGTCTGGACGCTGAAGCCCTCAATTTGGAGGAGGGTTTCCAGGCCCTCGCGGATGTCGGCCTCGTCGTCGATGACGAGGATACGGCCGCGCGAGGGGCGGGTATCGGAAGGGGCGGCGGCTGAGTTGTGATCAGGCATTCACCGTTTTCCTGGCGGCGGCGGGAAACTCGAGGCGGAAGAGGGCGCCCTCGCCAGGGTTGGACTCCACTTCGATCATGCCGCCGTGCTCTTCCACGATGCCATAGGTCACGCTAAGCCCGAGGCCGGTGCCTTTGCGGGCTCCCTTGGTAGTGAAGAACGGGTCGAAGATACGAGTGAGGTGGTCGCGCGGGATGCCGGGCCCACAGTCGCGCACCTCGACGCGGACGCCGGTGGAGTCGGTCCTGGACTTCAGCGCAAGGGAGCGGGGAGCGCCAGGCGGCAGCTCGGACATGGCGTCGCGGGCGTTGAGGAAGAGGTTGAGGAACACCTGCTGGAGCTTGCCGGAGTTGCCGCGCACCTGGGGCGCCGAATCGTCGAGGTCCATTTCCACGCGAACGGCGTTCTTCTCGAACTGGTGTTCGAGCAGCGAGACTGTCTCGCGGATGACGCGGTTGATGTCAAGTGATTCGAATTCAGTGGAGGAGGTGCGAGAGAAATTGAGCAGAGAATTGACGATTTCGCTGGCTCGGAAGGTCTGCTTGGCGATCTTATCCAGGAGTTTGGACTTCTGCTCGTCTCCGTGGACCTGTTTGGCGAGCATCTGGGCGTAGGTGGAGATCACGGCCAGTGGGGTGTTGACCTCATGGGCAACGCCGGCGGCGAGCAAGCCGATGGAACTGAGCTTGTCGGCCTGGACGAGGCGGCGCTCCAGGTCCTCGCGTTCGGTGACGTCGTCGAAGATGATGAGGCGGCCGATGCGGGCGCCCTCCTTGGTGACAAGCGGGGCGATGGCGAGGTTGAGAATGACCTCGGGGCGATCCTTGGGCGCATCGCCGTTGGAACCGCCGTTGAGCTGGTGGCCCGCCAGCGGCACGAAGGGGATCTTGTACAACTGGTGGACCTGGCTGTTGGCGCGCAGGGCGTCGAAGTGGGTGGTGAGCTCGGGAGGGAAGAGCTCGGCCAGGGTGCGGCCGACGGCGAGCTGGCGGGGGACGCCGGTGAGGCGCTCGGCCTGCGAGTTCCAGCTTTCGACGCGGTCGTCGAGGTCGGCGGCCAGGATGCCGACGTTGATGGACTCGACGATATTCTCGCTGAACTCCTTGAGGCGCTCGTACTGGTCGACTTTGGCGGCGAGAGAGCGATAGAGGCGGGCGTTCTCAACGGCCATGGCGATGTAGCCGGCCAGGGAGGCGAGCAGGTCGATGTCGTCGGAGCTGAGGAAATCGCCCTTGGTGGAGCGGCTGACGCCGAGCCAGGCGAGGGTGCGGCCGCGAAAAACGCAGGGCAGGTAGTAGGTGAGGTCGAGTTCGGCGATGGTGGCACGGACGCTCTGGCGCATGCCGCGCGTGACGACATCCATGGCATGACGCGTGCGCTCGAAGAAAAGGTAGGGCTCGGCGTGGGACTCGGTGAGGAATGAGAGGTCGAGGCTCTCGGACTTGAGACGGCGGCGGGCGCCGTCGCGGTCCAGGGCGGTATGGAGCGAGAATCCGGGCCCGTCCTCGTTGCACAGGAAAAAAGCAACGTGGCCGACCGAAAGGGTGGAAAGGAGGCGCTCGCCGACACTCGACATGGTGCGGTCGAGGTCCATGTCCGAGCTCAATTCGCGGGCGAAGACGATCAGCGTCCGGCGGTGGTCGTAGCGGTCCTTGTAGAAGACGTAGCGGTCCAGTTGTTGCTGGATCCAATTGCGGAGCGGTTCGAAGATAAAGACGGCGATGAGGACGAGCAGGACGACAGCGGTAGGGCTGAGTTCATCGCGCCGGGAGAGGGCGAAGACGAGGATAGAGACGACGCCCAGGACGGACAGGGTGGCCAGCACGTAGACGTAGCCCTGCTGGAAGATGATGTCGACGTCCATCAGGCGGTAGCGCAGGATGGCATAGGCCCAGGTGAGCGGAATCAAAGCCAGCATCAGGACCGACAGACGCATGGCGGGCGTGGGGACGACACCGGCGACGAAGGGCAAGCCGTAGAGCAAGGCGAAGGGAACGATGCCGGCAAAGACGCCGTTGCGCAGCCACTTCAACTGCTGGCGGACGATTGCGTCGTCGCTACGCCGGGAGCTGAGGTGAAGCAGCAGGCCGCCGGCGAGATAGGAAGAGCAATAGAGGAGGATCCAGGCGCGATCGAGCAGCCAGTTGATTTCGATCAGGGGCAGCGCGGTACGCACCACGCCCATGGCGACGCCGAGATGGAGGGCCATGAGGGAGAGCGCGGGCAGGTAGGTGGAGAACAACCGCCAGGGCCCCCAATGGCGGCGCGGCTCGGGGAAGGTCAGGCAGAAATGCAGAAAAATGGTAGGCGCGAGCAACCCGGCGGCGACGCTGGCGAGATAGACGGCGGTATCGAAGCTGTTCAGCTTGCCGGTGTAGTGGAAGGTGTGGACGATGAAGCTGGCGAGGCAGAGCAGGAAAAAGTGGAGCGCCTTGGGCGCCTGGGTGCGCCTGAAGAAGATAAAGAGGCCGATGATGAGATAAGCGGCGCCGACGAAGTACTGGTAGTAGAGCGCCCGGTCGCGGTTGGCGTCGGCGACGATGACCTTGGCGGTGATTTCCGAGCCGCCGCGGTCGAGCGTGTAGGTCGCCTTGCCCCAGATGCCGGCGCGCCTGAGCAACTGGGCGACATCGATGGCTTGGCGGACCGCGACGCCTGAAGCATTCTCCAGGGGTGCGATGCGCAGGAGCAGATCGCCTGTCCGGATGCCGGCGAGGTCGGCAGGCCCGTTGGGCTGGACGAAGGCGGCCGAAACGTGAAGGATGGCGGCAGAGGGTTCGGGCCCGGGGATGTCCATCCAGGTCACGCCGTCATCGGGGAGAGGGTAGAGCGCCTGTTGCTGGTAGTTGACGCCGGCGCAAATGATCGCCGTCACGGTCAGAACGACCAGCAGGGCGGCGACGAACTGGCTCTTCAACTCCTTCACGGCAAGCGGACTCCGATGGCGGGCGTCTCGGGAGACACTACACCACACCCACTGCTAGCACGTGTGCTGCCATTGCGAGACATGGCCCGTTACTGCAAGAGTACACCTAATACCAACAACTTACAAGGCGAAGGACAAGCGGCGAGGTGGGGGCCTTTTGTACGCGGGACGCATCGATGGGCGAAATGGGAAACGGTGTGAGTCCCGATGTCCCAGCCAGCACGATCCGGTGGCGCCGGGAGGGGCCGAAGATGAACGAGATGAACGCCGGAACAGAAAGGCGGGCTACTTGCCTTCGAGGATGAAAGCAGGTGCGAGGCCGGCGATGGTGGAGAAAGCGCCGGGGGGCGCGGAGATGCGGCTGGAGCAGCCGTGGATCTTGCCGAGGAAGGAGTGGGGCGTGACATCGACGAGCAGGTCGCGGTACACGAGGTCGCCGTGGAGATCGAGGGGGAAGGAGATGGTACGGGGATCGAGGCGTTCCTGCACAACAAAGGGGTTACGGAGAGCGACGCGGAGGGCGCGATCCCAGGCGGAGTCGTCGACACGCCAGCCTTCGGTGGCGTGGAGTTCGCCGGAGTCGTCGTTGGGGCGCAAGACGAGCTTTTCGCGATTCTTGCGTATGAAGTCGGGCAGGTCGATGGTCTGCCCCTCGCGCGTGGTCTTGACCTGGCCCACAACTCTGGTCCAGGGGATGGTATCGCGGATGGCGTTTCGCTCGACAGCGGGGAAGCGGGCGGCGATGGACTCGTCGGTGAGAAGGGCGAGAAGGGCTTTCTTGCGGGTGAGTTCGGTGCGGAAGCTGTTGACAACACAGACCCGGTGTTCGCGGTAGGCGCGGACGAGCGGGTGGGTGAGGTCGTACCGCATGAGGAACTCATGGGCCCGGACGCCGCGGTAGACGAGGTCCACGGTGAAGTCGCCTCGGCGGAGAACATCGTTGCGGTACTCCAGCTGTTCCGGGGACACGACTTCGGCCTGAAGCCCGTGCTTGCGGAACAGGTCCACAAGGAGGGTGTATTCGTGAGAATCGAAACTGGCGAAGGGCTGGCGGAACTCGAGGATGGCGATGTTGGGCAGTTTGCGGCCGCCGAATTCCTTCCATGCCTTGAGGATGGCGGTGAGCAGGGGCTTGGAACTGGCGGCTTTGACCAGCTTGTGCTTCTTCCTGAACTCCTTGACGGGAGGACAGTCGTAGAAAATGTCGGAAAGGATCTCGCCGAAGACGACGCCGTGTGGCATGTCGGCCTGTGCGGCGGCGCAGTGGATGCTGCCGTTGTTCACCTGTGTCTCGAGCAGTGAGGCGACGGCCGGGGTGGAATAGCCCGGATCGACGGCGGCGAGCATCTTCTCGGCCGGCAGCATCTCCATGCGAGCCATGAGGAGCGGGCTGTTGAGGGCCAAGGCGCGCACGCGTTCGATGGCGGCGTTGAGGGCCTCAGAGGACTTCACCAAGTTGCTATACTGGCGGCGGCTGAGGAAATGCGGACGGAGCACTGGCGTAACCGGCCGCCCATTCACCACCAGGTGGCGGGCTTCGAACTGCTCGCGCAGTTGTCCCATCCAGGAAGCAAGGCGTTCCGGGTTCTGGTCCAGCGATTTGTGGTAGCGGGCAACCGCCTCGTCCAACTGAGTCATTGTGTTTCTAGCTGCGAAGCTCCAGTATCGCATACCCCCCGTGGCGTTGTGAACAGTACTACACCTTTAGAAGATTCCAACAAACACATTCTTAAGAACTTAGAAGGAATACTAAAAATGAGATTGAGCTATCAGTTGAGGGCCGCGGCGGTGCTTGCGGTGGTATGGGCGGGGCCGGCCAGAGCCGATGAAGGGATGTGGCTGTTCAGCAATTTCCCGGTCCGGACAGTCTCGCAGCAGTACGGATTCCAGGTGAGCAGCGAATTCCTGGACCACCTGCGAACGAGCGCGGTGCGATTCAACAATGGGGGCACTGGCAGTTTCATCTCGGGCGAGGGACTGCTGTTCACGAATCATCATGTGGGCGCTGATTGCATCCAGAAGCTGGGTTCGGCGAAGGCGGACTACCTGAAGGATGGCTTTGTGGCCAAGGCGATGGAGGAAGAGCGGCGCTGCCCGGACCTTGAAGTGAACGTGCTGTTGCGAACCGAGGACGTCACGGCACGCGTGACGGCCGGGGTTCGGGCGGAGACGCCGGCGGCCGAGGCCAACCAGATGAAGAAGGCGGCGATGTCGGGGATTGAGAAGGAGTGCGGCCAGGCGACGGGCAACCGTTGTGACGTAGTGGCGCTGTATGCGGGGGGCCAGTATCACCTCTACCAGTACAAGAAATACACCGACATCCGGCTGGTGATGGCGCCGGAGTTCCGGGTGGCGTTCTTCGGCGGCGACCCGGAGAACTTCACGTTTCCGCGCTACAACCTGGACATCACGTTCTTCCGGGCCTACGAGGGCGGAAAGCCGGCGCGAGTCGAGCACTATTTCAAGTGGGCGAAGGCAGGCGTGAAGGAAGGCGACCTGGTATTTGTGCCGGGCAATCCAGGCTCTACCGGGCGGCTGATGACGGTGACACAACTTGAGTTTGCCGGCAGGTTGAGCTACCCGCTTGTGCACAGGCGGCTGAGCGCGCAGATCCAGAGCCTGCGGAAGTACATGGACAAGGGAGAGGAACAGCGCCGCATTGGGCAGGAGAATCTGTTCGGCGCACAGAACAGCTACAAGGCCTACAGCGGCTTCCTGCGAGGGCTGCGGGACAAGGAGCTGATGGAGCAGAAGCGGCGGGACGAGCGCAAACTGCGCGACGCGATCGGGCAGGATGCGGCCAAGGCGGAGAAGTTCGGCACGCTGTGGGACGAATTGGCGGCGGCCTACGGCTCCTATGAAGGGTTCCATGCGCCCTATTACCTGCTGGAGAGCGGGGCGACGCGGGGCTCCGAGCTTTTCCAGATTGCGCGGGACGTGGTGCGCTACGCAGAGGAGACGCGCAAGCCGGATAAGGACCGGCTGCGGGAGTACGCCGAAGCGGCGCTGCCGTCGCTGGAGCAGACGATGTACTCGACCGCTCCGATCCACAATTCGCTGGAGATTGCGATATTGGAGGACTATTTCAACTTCGCCGGACGGGAGTTGGGATTCAGCCATCCGGCGGTGGCGGCGATGCTGGACGGGATGAGACCGGACGAGGCGGCAAAACACTACGTGGAGACGAGCAAACTGGCCGATGTCAGCGAGCGGAAGCGGCTGGCCGGGGACCTGGAAGCGGTGAAGACCTCGAAGGATGGGATGATCCGGCTGGCGCTGGCGGTGGACCAGCACGCGCGGCATCTGCGCAAGAGGTATGAGGACCAGGTGGAGAGCGTGGTGACACGCGCAGCGGGTTCAATTGCGCAGGCGCGCTTCTCCGTTTTTGGCGGCGATGAGTATCCGGATGCGACATTCACTCTGCGGCTGGCCTACGGCGCGGTCCGCGGATACCAGGACGAGGCCGGGCGCGCGGTGCCCTTCGCCACCGAAACCGCCGGGCTGTACGCCAAGGTCACCGACCAGGAACCCTACACCCTGCCGGCATCCTGGCTGAAAGCGAAGAGCGCACTGGGACCGTCTACGCACTTCAACTTCGTCACCACGGCGGACACGCACGGTGGTAATTCCGGCAGCGCCACGCTGAACACTCGCGGTGAGGTGGTGGGGATTCTGTTCGATGGGAACCTCGAGAGCCTGCCGAACCGGTTCGTGTACAGCGACAAGCGAGCGAGGAGCGTGCATGTGGCCAGCGAAGCGATCGTGGAGACGCTGAAGAAGGTGTACAAGGCGGACAAGTTGGTCAAGGAACTTGGGTTCTAACGATGTTCCTTGCAACACCTTTTTATACGCGTAAATCCTTTAGAATGTGGCCCTCCTGAAGAGGGCAAGCGAAACCATGTAACGTCCTGCGTGGTCTCTGCATCAGATGAGCAGAAGGCTGGGACATCCTCCTCCGATCCCAGCCGCATACTGGCGTACGCTCAGGGCCGGATTACCGGCGCGAGCCGGTGATCCGGCCCGTTCTGATCCCTCACGGCCAGATGAGCGTACAGCCGGTCGAAGAACTCCAGAGCGGGCTGCTCCGGCGCTTAGGCGCTGGATCTGCTCCGCTCGTTTTTTTTGCGGTATAGTCGCGGGGTATGATGCGACGACTCTCCTTCCCCATGGCGCTCACGCTGTTGAGCTCCTGCACGGTCTTCGGCCAGCTTTCCCCCACAGCGGCCTGGACGGTGACCTCCTCCAACGCCTACCGGGTGACGGCCAACATCACCTACCTGACGGCGAACAACTACGAAGCAAAGCTGGATGTCTATTCGCGAACGGACTCATCCACACCGCATCCGACGCTGGTGAACATTCACGGCGGCGGCTGGGTGGGCGGGACGAAGGAGGCGGCGATCCTGACGCTGCTGCCGTGGCTGGAGATGGGCTGGAACGTGGTGAACGTGGAGTACCGGCTGGCGCGGGTCTCGCTGGCGCCGGCGGCGGTGGAGGACTGCCTGTGCGCTCTGCGCTGGGTGGCGGCCAACGCGAAGACCTACGGCTTCGACACGTCGCGCATCGTGACCACGGGCGGCTCGGCGGGAGGGCACCTCTCGCTGACGACAGGGATGATCACCGAAGCTGCCGGGCTGGACCGGCAGTGCCCCGGCGTCGCGCTGCCGAAGGTGGCGGCCATTGTGAACTGGTACGGCATTACGGACGTGGTGGACCTGCTGGACGGGCCGAACCGGAAGTCGTACGCGGTCGCCTGGCTGAGTAGCATGGTGAACCGGGAGGAGATCTCGCGGCGGGTGTCGCCGCTTTCGTATGTGACCAGCGCGCTGCCGCCGATTCTGACGATTCACGGGGACGCCGACCCGACGGTGCCGTACACGCACGCCCTGCGGTTGCACGAGGCGCTGACGAAAGCGGGCGTGCCGAACCAATTGCACACGGTTCCGGGCGGCAAGCACGGCGGTTTCACGGACGAGCAGCGGCTGAAGGCGTTCGTGGCGATCCGCGCGTTTCTGGAGCAGAACAAGCTGCCGGTTACGCCGTAGCCTGGGTCATCTCCAGCAGCTTCAGGACAGTGTTCCAATTGCGGCCGGTCCAGGTGGATTTCAGCGCCCTTTCGACGGCCGGCAGGGAGAGCTTCGATTGTGAGACGCCGTTGGGGAAGTGGATGTAGAGTTCGCGGCCGTCGAAGTGGATCTCCTCGGGGCCGGAGTTGAGCGCGAGAACTCGCTGGCGCGCTTCCGGGCCTGGCTCGGCGGGCAGAAAGAAAACGACGAGGCGGTCTCCCGAGACGTCCGTGCGGCCGGAAAAAGGATTCCTGGCGGCCACACCGCCGAGTTCAGCGGCGGTCCGGAGGAGGACGTCGGGGTGGAAGCCGAAGTCGCGGCCGACGGCGAGCCGGATGCGGGCCGCCAGCTTGTCGAGATCCTTCTCCGAGGTCGTGAAGACCACGTTGCCGCTCTGGATGTAGGTGCGCGGATTGCGCAGGCGGAGGGAATCGAAGAGGGCGCGGAGGGGCTCCATCTTCATCCGGTTGTGCGCCCCCATGTTGACTCCGCGGAGCAGGCAAACGATGGCGGGCATGTCAGTTTCCGCCTTTGACTGTGTCCGGGCAGGCCAGGACATCGGCGAGCTTGGCTGCCGCAGGGCAGGAGTAGTGAACGGCGAAGCCGAGGCCGGCGGCGAGAGCCAGCACGAGAAGCATGGGGCCGAAAGTGGCTCGGAGCACGCTGCTGACCCAACCGTGTGCCTCCGCCTTGCGCGCCGCGCGGCTCAGGCTGGAAGCCATCAAAGCGCTGAGCGCAGCGTCGGGGAGGATTTCGGGAGCTGCGGAGATAAGGTAGACTCCTGCTCCGAGAATGGCTACCACCAGGGCACCGAGCAGCACCAGAATCGCGATGCAATCGGGGAGGTCTACGTCGAGATCGAGGCTGGGGAACCAGCCTTTCCCGCTGCTACTGGCGCCAATTGATGAGGACGCGCCGGGATCGTCCCAGGAAGTCGACGCGCCGCCGCCGCCGGAATCGCCGCCGCTGAAAGAGAAAGTCCCGCTCTGACCGCCTCCGCCGCCGGCGTGCGGGATGTCCAGGCCATCCGGCCCCCAATTCCACCACGCGCGGCCGCTCGGACGGCTTGACATGAGCACATAGGCCACCCATAGGCGAGTCAGTCCAAGGAACACGAGGCAGGCTCCGAGCACGGCCAGCGGGTAGCGAAACCGCACGCTGAGCAGCCCGGCCTCTAGCAGCAGTTTGCTCGCGAGCACGCCAGACGCCGTGGTCGCCGCCAGAATCAACCCCATGTGGAAGCGCACCATGTACCGGCGGACGATGCGTTGCCTGAACCTGCGGGCGAGCGCGTTGTTCACAGCCACTTCTTCAGCCACGCCATGATCTCCTGCATGTGCAGGCGGCTGTTCTCGCCCTTGAGGATCCAGTGGCCCTCGTCGGGAAAGGTGACCAGGCGCGTGGGAACCTGCAGGCGCTGGAGGAGCTTGAAGGTGGTCATGCTCTCATTGAGGGGGACGCGGTAGTCGAGTTCGCCCTGGGTGATGAGCATGGGGGTCTTGAAGTTGGCGGAGTAACGGATGGGGCTCTGGTCGTTCCACTGGCCGCCCTTTTCCCAGATGGGCCCGCCCATGCGGAGCTCGCGGCCGAGACCGCCGTCGTTGGCGCCGTACTGCGACTCGTTGTTCACCGCGCCGGCGTGGTTGACCAGGCACTTGAACTGGTTGGTGTGGCCGTTGAGCCAGTTCATCAGATAGCCGCCGTAGCTGGCGCCGGCGGCGGCCTGGCGGCTCTTGTCGATGTAGGGATAGCGGCGGGCGGCCTCGTCGATGGCTTCAAGAATCTCGCGCGCCGGGCCGCGCAGGACGTCGCGCTCGATGTCGTCGGCAAACTTCTCGCCGAAGCCGGTGGAGCCGGTGTAGTTGGTTTCGAGAATCACGTAGCCGGGGGATGCCAGGTAGTGGTTGTTCCAGCGGGTGGAGAAGGCGTCCTTGGACATCGAGTTCGGTCCACCATGCGGGAAGATGACGAGGGGGTACTTCTTCTTCTCGTCAAAGCCGGCGGGCAGGACCATGAGGTTGTGGATCTTCTTGCCGGACTTGGAGGTGAACCAGAAGTGAACGGGTTCGGGCGCGTCGATTTCCTTGAGGCGCCCGGCGTTGAAATTGGTCAGCCAGGAATGCGTGCCCTGCTCGACATCGAGGCGGACGATTTCGGCGGGCTGGGCCGAGGCGCCGTACCTGGCGATCAACCCGCCGTCGACGGGCTTGACGCCGGAGTAGCCGCCGGACTTCACGTCGAAGAGGAGCTTGGGCTCGCCGCCCGACGCGGGTACGGAGAAGAGCTTGTCGAAGCCGTTGTCCTCGGCGTCGATGTAAACAGTGGCGCCGTCGCGGGCAATGGAATAGGCGCCCACGGAGCGGTCCCATTTCGCGGCAAGGAACTCGGGCTGGCCGGGGTCGGGCCAGGCGAAGCGGACCAGCCGTGTGAGCGAGTAGAGGCGGCCGCCCTTGACGGGGTTCTGTTGATGGGCGGCGAAGAGCGCATCGCCGCGTGGGGAGAACTTGGGCTCGGAGAAGCTCTGCCCGCGGGCGGTAAGTTGTTTAGGTTCTCCGCCGGCGGCGGCGACCGCAAAGAGGTGAGACTCGGTCTCGGCGTACATCGTCTGGTCGCGGTTGACGTAGGCGGTGAAGACGACTTGTGCGCCGTCGGGCGACCAGGCGGCTTGGAGCGACTGGCCACCGCCGGTGGGATTGAAGAGGCCGGCGAAGCCGGGCGAAGCGGCGAGTTTGGAGTCTTTGAGCACGTCGACGGGTTTGGCGCCCTCGGACAATGCCTGAACGAAGATGTGGGGCTTCTTCTCGTCGAGCCAGGCGTTCCAGTAACGGATGGGGAAGGTGTCGTAGATGCGGGCGTTCCACTTGCGAGCCTTGCGATCGGCGGCGATAGGATCGAAGTCGCTTTCAAACAGCAGCGCCTTGCCGTCGGGACGCCACTGCGGGTTCGAGGCCCCACCGGCCTCGGCGGTGACGCGTTCGGCTTCCCCGCCCCGCAGCGGCAGGATGTAGATTTGAGCGGCGTCATCGCCCTCGCGTTTGGTGGAAAAGGCGATGCGCGCGCCGTCGGGCGACCAGGCGGCGCCGCTCTCGGCGGCCTTGGTGAAGGTGAGGCGGCGCGCGGCGGAGGCGCCGTCGGCCGCGACGAGCCAGAGGTCGGTGGACTGCTTGGACGGGTCGTATTCTGGCTCAGTGAGGGAGAAGACGACCCATTTTCCGTCGGGGCTCACTTGCGGCTCGCCGGTGCGTTTCATCAGCCAGACATCTTCGTGGGTGATGGCGCGTTTCTGAGCGAATGCCGCGGCGGCGAGCAGGATGAGAGCGAAGAACCGTTTCCAAGCCATATCTGGAGTGTAATACTGACCGTGTGGGCGAAGACAAGAACGGCAGCGGGATGAGTTCCTACGCCAAGGCTGGCGCCTACGCCGGGCTGGCGTTCGTCACGCCCATCAGCGGCTGGGTGTGCTACCAGGCCGGCGTGTGGCTGGACGCGCGCTACGGCACGGGGTGGATGGCGCTCACCGGGCTGATTATCGGGTGCGGCGCGGGAATGTACGAGACCTACCGGCAGGCGATGCGGATCGAGGGGTTGGACAGGAAGAAGTGACAGGGCTCGACTACACGCGGATCGTGCGGCGCATCGCGCTACTGATGGGCGGTTTAACGGTGGCGGGCAGCCTCTTGTGGTACCTGTTCCGGGGCCAAGGGGCGCTGCTGAGCTTTCTGGGCGGCGCGGCGATTTCCGGCCTCAGTTTCTGGCTGCTGCACCGGCTGGTGAGCGACATCGGGAGGGCGTCCGAGGGGCAAAAGGTGGGCGCTCCGTCGGTGCTGCTGCACGCCTTCCGCATGCTGATTCTGGGCGGCGCAGCCTATGCTATCGTAAGAAGTTACGGGTCTCACGGCCCCGCGCTCGTCACGGGTTTGACGATTGCGGTGACGGCCGCCACGCTCGAAGTCCTGATCGAACTTTCCTATGCATCATGAACTCTGGTTCACCGCGCTACTGAACAAGTATCTCGCCACACCGGCCAACGCTCTGTTCAACCTGGTTGGCTTTCATACCGAGGACCCTTCCAAGCCGTGGTCCAACTACATCGCCATGGAGCTGCTGGTGATCGCCCTGCTGATGGCGGTGTCGCTGATGGTGCGCGCCTCCTTCTCGGTGGACCGTCCGGGCAAGCTGCAGCTTGTCTTCGAGAATATCTATTCGTTCATCGCCACGCAGGCGCATGACATCGTCGGTCACGGCTACAAGCCGCGGCTGGCTTGGTTCACGATGGTCTTCATCTTCGTCCTGACGTCGAACCTGCTGGGCATCGTGCCGACGTTCGAGTCGCCGACGATGTACTATTTCGTGCCTGCCGGCCTGGCCATCGCCACGTTTTTGTACTACAACGGGCAAGGCATCCAGGAGCAGGGGCTGCTGGGTCACCTGAAACATTTCGCCGGCCCGATGTGGTGGCTGGCGTGGTTCATGTTCCCGCTGGAGATCATCAGCCATTCGATCCGCCCGGTCTCGCTCACCATTCGTCTTTTCGCCAACATGCTGGCGGGCGAACAGGTCACCCTGGGCTTCCTGGCCGTTGTGCCATTCGTCGTGCCCATCGTCTTCATGGGCCTGCATATCTTCGTCTCGTTCGTTCAGGCATTCATCTTCACCATGCTGAACATGGTGTACGTGGGCGAAGCGGTCGCCCACGAAGATCACTAGGTTTTCACCGGCCCCAGTGTGAGGCCCCGGCATCCCAACGCACGGTGCGCAACCACCTCCTGAGGGCACAAGTTGGCAAGGAGCAAACAGCAATGACCATTCGCAAAACGTTCATCCTGATGGCGCTCTTCCTGATCGCCGTCCCCAGCTTCGCGCAGACCACTTCCGGCGGCGGGGCTTCGTTCGTATTGCCGGGCGCATTCGCCATGGCCATCGCGTCCGGCCTCTGCGGCCTGGCGCAGGGCAAGGCCATCTCGGCGTCGGTGGAAGGCATCGCGCGCAACCCCGGCGCGGCGGGCCCGATCCGCATCCTGCTGATTCTCGGCCTGGCGTTTATCGAATCGCTGGCGCTGTTCACTTTTGTGAACATCGGCAAGTAGGACCTTTCTCATGCAGAACAGCGGCCCGGCCTTGCGCCGGGCCGCTTGCATTTTTCATCCTGGTAGACAGAGATGAAACTACACGGAATCTTTCCCCCCATCGCCACGCCCTTCAACCGCGACGGTGAGATCTACGAAGCCAAGGTGGAGCACAACATCGCCAAGTGGAACCGGACCGGACTGGCCGGCTACGTGGTGTGCGGCTCCACGGGCGAGAGCGTCTACCTCACCGTGGAAGAGAAGCGCCGGATGTTCGAGCTGGTAGCCCAGCATGCCGCGCCGGAGAAGCTCCTGATGGCCGGCACGGGGGTGGAGAGCGTGCGGGAGACCGTGATGCTCACCAACCTGGCCGCCGAGATGGGCTACAAGGCGGCGATGGTGCGAACACCGCACTACTACAAGAACCTGGTGAACAACGGCGCGGCGCAGGCGCTCTACTTCCGCAGCGTGGCGGACCAGGTGAAGATCCCGATCATGATCTACAACTGGCCGCAGGCGACCGGGGTGGACATCCCGGCCGAGACTGTGTCGGCGCTCAGCGAGCACTTGAACATCATCGCCATCAAGGAGAGCTCCGGCAACATCGAGAAGGTGATGCAGATGATCCGCGAAACGAAGCCGGGCTTCCAGGTGCTGGTGGGCTCCGCGCCGACGCTGGCGCCGTCGCTGGCCGTGGGGGCGGTGGGGGCGGTGCTGGCCTACGCCAACGCGGCGCCGTATTCGGTGATCGCGATCTGGGAGGCGCACCGGCAGCGCGAGTTCGACGCGGCGATGGACTGGCAACGCCGGATCGCGCGAGCGGCGGTGCTGGTGACGACCAAGTACGGCATCCCGGGGCTGAAGCACGCCATGGATCTGAACGGCTATTACGGCGGACCGGTGCGGCTGCCGTTGACGGCGCCGGGGCCGGAAGCGCGGCGGGAGATTGAAGAGGCCTTCGCGGAGCTGAAGGGCTGACCTCTACTCGTCCCGCAGGGTGACCGCAGGATCGGCGGAGACGGCACGGCGGGCAGGCTGGAGACTGGCGGCCAGGGCGACGCCGATGGCGGCCAGTCCGCTCAAGGCGAGGGTAAGCGGATCCCCCGGCCCGACACCGTAGAGCGCGCCCTGCAACATGCGCGCCGCGGCGAAGGATGCAGCCGCGCCCAGAACTACCCCGGCCGCGGCCATGGCCAGACCCTGGCGGAGCACGAGTCCGAATACGTCGAGACGCCGGGCGCCGAGAGCGATGCGGATGCCGAATTCGCGGAAGCGGCGCCCGACGGAGCAGGAAACGGCCGCGAAGAGGCCGAGAGCGGCCAAAGCTACGCCGAGCGCGGCGACGCCGGAAGAGAGCACGGCCTGGACCCAATCCTGGAACAGGACTCCCTTCATGTGGGAAGAGAGCGTGAGAGTCTCCAATACTTCCGCGCGAGGGACTGCCTTTCGAGCAGCCTGCTTGAGGGCGGGCAGCAGCGCGGCTGGGGGGCCGGAGGTCTGCACCATGAGGGTGGCCTCGGCAGAGGGCCGCTGGTCGAAGGGGAAGTAGATGAACGGCTGCGGCTCCTCGTGGATGGAGTTCATGCGGGCATTCTCGACGACTCCGGCAATGCGCAGGTCCTTGCCGCCGATGCGCAGCGACTGTTCAAGAGGATCGCGGCCGGAGAACCAGCGTTTGACCAGCGCTTCGCTGACGATGACGACCGCGGGGGCGGCGGCGTGGTCCAGCCGCGTGAAGGCGCGCCCGCGGAGCAGGCGGGTGCCGAGGGTCTCGAAGTAGTTGGGCGCCACCTCGTTGTAGCGGATGCCGGCGCGGCGCTGGTCCTCGGGCAGGTCGAGCGTGGGGAACTGCACCTTGACGGTGGCGCCGCCGCCGGAGGAGGACATGGGGATGCGCCTGGCGTAGGTGGCGCGAATGACGCCGGGGAGCGATTCGGCCTCAGCTCTCATGCGCTCGTAGGCGGCGGCAACGCCGGCGCGCTGCTCCAGGCCCGGCGTAAAGAGGAACAATCCGGCGATGTTGCGCGAGGCGTCGAAGCCGGGCGACTCCGCACGGGTGTGCAAGAAGCTGCGCAGCAGCAGTCCGGCGGTGTTGAGCAGGACCATGGCCATGCCGACCTGGATTACGACCACGGCAGAGCGCCAGATCCAGCGGGCGCGAGCCGAGCCGGCCACCTGGCTCTTGAGCGCCGGGGCCACATCGGCGTCGGCGGCGCGCAGCGCCGGCATGAGGCCGGAGAGGAGCACGGAGAGCACGACCAGAAGCAGCGTGAAGGCGCAGACGCGGGCGTCCAGGCCCAAGCCGTAGTCGGTGGGGAGAGGCCCAGGCGGCAAGAGGGCGGGAAGCGCGCGCAGCAGCCAGCCGGCAAGCAGCAGCCCTCCGCCGGCGCCCAGTACAGCCAGCAAAGCGCTCTCGGTCATCAACTGCCGGGCCAGCCTGAGGCGCGAGGCGCCCAGCGCCTGGCGGATGCCGATTTCGCGCCGCCGGCCTTCGCCGCGGGCCAGCTCCAGGCCGGCCACATTGCCGCAGGCGATCCACAGGACCAGCGCCACGATGGCGAGCATGAGCCCCACGGGCTGCAAGGCTTTCTGGATCTGTTCTTCGCGGATGAGGCTGGCGGTAAATCGCACATCGCGGTTGGTTGCCGGGTAGACCGAAGCCAAGCGGCGGCCCACGGCTTCCACTTCGGATTGGGCCTGGAGCTTGCCGGCACCGGGTTTGAGACGCCCGATGACTTCAAACTGACGGGAGCTGCGGGCATCGAGATCGGAGCGCGCGTTGGTGGTACGGATCCAGGCGGCGGGCGACTCCCAGAGGTCGACCACGTAGCCTCGATCGAGCGAAGGGAACGACGGGGGGACGACGCCCACCACGGTCACGAAAGCATCGTTCAGACGGATCTGGCTGCCCACCAGGGTCCTGTCGCCGCCAAATCGCCGCTGCCAGAGACTGTGGCTGATCATGACCTCCGGCTGGCCGTCGGGCGAGGAGTTCAGCTCCGGGCGCAGCGTGCGTCCCACCTCGGCGTCGACGTCCATGACATCGAAGAAGTTGCCGTCGACGACGTAGACGCCGACCAGTTCGGATTGGCCTTCGCGTTTCAGCATGGAGCCGCGCGAGGAAAACGCGGTGAGGCCGCTGAAGGAGTTGGTGGAGGCGGCCAAGTCGCGGTACTCGAGGAAATAGAGGCCTTCCGAGCGCTTGCCTTCGGCCACCGCCCGCAGTTCCATCAGTTGCTCAGGCGCCGCCGCTGGCAAGGGGCGCAGGAAGAGAGCGTCAGCGACGCTGAAGGCGGCGGTGTTCACGCCGATGCCGAGCGCCAGGGAGAGAACGGCCCCGGCCGTCCAGCCGGGCCGCGCGGCCAGCATGCGGGCGGCGTGTTTGAGATCCTGCCAGGTTCCGGACATAGGTCTCCTCACCTCCTCAAGACGCACCAGCGGCGCTTTTGTTCCGCCGGCATTCATGCTAGATTAGAGCGCACCGGAGGACCGATGAGTTACAAAGGCATTCTGCGCATACAGGGAACGCTCGACCTGAAACAGTTCTGGCCGAGCGGGGAATCCGACGCCGACACCACCAAAGTCCTGATTAACGTCGCGCCGGGCGCGTTCACCTTTCAGGCCTCCAAGGCCGCCCCGGCGCAGCCGACCAGCGCCTTCGACGACGCCCGGCTCAAGGGGATGGGGAAGAAGACCATCATCACCAAGGGCCGGGTCACGGTGAGGCTGCAAGGGATCGACGCCCCGGAGCTCCACTACGCGCCTTCGCCGCTGGGCAGGTCGGCGAGCATCACCGATGCGATGCGCGCGGCTTTTCACGAAGTGAATCGCAAGTACCGGCAAAACTGGGGGCAAAGCGCCGCCAAGGCCTTACACGACGCGCTGGCCAAGGCCGGCGCCGGGCCGCTGGACTGCGAGTTCTTCACCTATGTCGACGCGCCGAACGACGTCTGCGACAGGTACGGGCGCATGGTCGGCGACGTGGCGGTGAAGATGCCGGGTGGAAAGACCCTGAACATCAACACGTGGGTGCTGGCCAACGGCTGGGCGCTGCCATCGTTCTACGACTCGATGTCCAAGGCTGAGATCAAGCGACTGATGAACGTCGCAAACAAGGCCGAAGCGGCGGGCAAGGGACTTTGGAGCGGATTCAGCCAGAAACTGGGTGCGTTCAACTTCAAGCTCCTCTATGCCAAAGGAAAAGATGTTCCGGGGTTCGCCATCGGCGACGACAGCGGGATGTTCCTGATGCCGAAGATCTTCCGGCGCCAGTGCACCTGGGCCTGTTACCGCAAGGCCGGCATCACCAGCGACACGTTCCTCGCCTACATGAAGAAGAAGGCCGAGAAGTTCCATCACACCCCGGATTTTCTGGCCAATGGCGACGGCGCCGCCTGGGTGTCGCTCGGCGATTACGTCAAGAAGGGCGAGTTCACGCTGCACGGCGACGAGATCGTGAACAAGGAATCGCCCTCCACGCTGCTGGACGATGCGGGGGCGGAGATCACGGCCTGGTAGCGCCGGGTCATTTCCCGAACGCGGCCAGAGGGTTGCGCACCATCAAGGGTTGGTGAGTCTCGGGCGGCAGCGAGGGCAGGAAGTCCGTGTAGATGTAGGTGTAGGGGCGGTAGTTGCCGCCGCCGGGCTCGCCGACGTGGTACCAGCCGGCATCCTGCGAGATGAGGGTCCTGTTCAGAAGCCCCTGGTCCCGCATGAAGAGGACGCACTCGCGATGCCAGGCGGCGGACTTCTCCGAGATGCCGTCAAACTCGCACCAGGCGCCGGCGCGGGCGGCGCGTTCGTGGAACGCATGGTCTTTCTCGCCTTGGGCGTGGACCCAAATGAATCTCTCCAGCGGGCATTTCAGGCGGGTGAGGATGTCGAGTTGCGCCTCCATCGCCCTGCCGCCGCCGTTGGTGTGGGAGGCGACCGGCACGCCGGTTTCGAGGGCTGCCAGGACGGCGGCCTCGACCAGTTTCGTGTCAATGGGCTCCAGCGGGAAGCCGTTGACGGCGGTCTTGATGAAGCGCGGCTTCACGCCGGCCACTCCGGTCTTCCATTCCATCACCCAGCGTTTTGCGAGCTGTTCCGCGGTCTCCCGCCAGGCGTACTTTGGCAGACCCAGGCGTTTGGCGGCGCCGTAGAGCCCGGTGTTGGTCCAGATCTCGATGCCCGTGGCGTCGCCCAGTCTCCGCAACAGGGCCGGGTCTCTTCCCAGCCCGTTGGGCGTGCACTCAAGCAGCCGCCGGCAGCCGAACGCCTTCAACTCTTCGAGCTTCGGCCTGGCGATACGGAAGACCTCAGCCGGGTCGTACGTCGCAGTAGAGTCCGCGCCGGCGAAATCGACGATGATGTGTTCGTGCACCAAAATGGAACTTGGAACGCCTGGCTGGCGTCCAGGCTGAGGAAGCAATCCAAGAAGGAGTTCGCGCCGCCGCATGATGCCGACATTCTACCCCCTGGCCGTGGCTGTCTTGCTGCAGGCCGCGCCGCAGACGGGCGTGATCGAGGGCACGGTGGTGGAC
The DNA here is from genome assembly GCA_016213245.1 of Candidatus Solibacter usitatus. GTDB lineage: Bacteria > Acidobacteriota > Terriglobia > Bryobacterales > Bryobacteraceae > Paludibaculum > Paludibaculum usitatum_A. The sequence goes on from JACRBC010000057.1 coordinate 39,330, forward strand.
GCCGTCTCGGGCGCGCCGCTGGCCAATGCCTCGGTGACGGTCCGGTACGAACGAAACCCATCGGGCAGCGGCCCGCTGACTTCGCAGAACACCGCTGGTAACGTGGCCACCACGGGCATCGACGGCCGCTTCAAGCTGGAAGCGGTGGCCGGCGTCCCTTTTCACTTTGCCGTCAAGCGGGAGGGCTACACGTCCATCGGCGAGGCGTTCGGCCGCGAGGATCCGAATGCGCACACGCTTCAGCCGGGCAAGGAAAAGACCGGCGTGGTGGTGCGGCTCGACCCCGAGGCCGTCTTGGCGGGACGTGTCTTCGACCCCGAACTGGACAAGCCCGCGGCCGGTTTGACGGTGCGCGCGATGATGAAAAGCCGCAACGCCGGGAGTGTGTTCTGGGCGCCGGTGCAACAGGCCACGACCGGCGAGGACGGGCGCTATCGCATCGCCGCCTTGCCGGCGGGTGAGTACCGGCTCTTCTTTTCTTCCAACCTGACGCCGAAAGTCATTCCCTCCCCGCAGGCGCCGCCGGCGAAAGTCCTCGACTACCCTTCACTGTTCTACCCTGGCGTCCCCGACGGACCCTCGGCGCTGGCTGTGAACCTGCTGCCTGGGGCGAGCGTGGATTCGCTGGACATGAAACTGTCGCGGCGGCCGCTGTACACGATTCGCGGCGAGGTGCGGATGGACGGACCGCCGGCGGAGATCTCGCTGTGGTCCATCACGCCGTTCACCGACGATGGCCAGGCGCACCGGAGCATTGGGACGCTGCCCGGACCGGGGGCGTTTGAAATCCAGAACCAGCCGCCGGGACCGTTGAAACTGGCCGCCGTCAGGCTCTCGCAGGCGCCGGCTGAACGCCGCCTCGCATTGTTCGAAACGGTGGTGGATGCGGATCTGGAGGACGTTCAGTTGCAACTCATGCCGGGGACGCGCGCGACATTCGCCATCTCCACCTTCGGGCTGAAGGACGGGGCCCGCGATCCGCTGTGGACAGACCTCAAGGCGGCATGCACCGTGGATCTCAGCCCGCTCGCACGCACCTCAATGACGGGCGAACCGTCCGCCAAGGCCGGCCCGGAAGGCCGGGGGGCTTTCGAGAGTGTCTTCGTGGAGCCGCTTCGACTCTCCGTGCGCGGCATCCCGGACGGATGGGTTCTGCGGCAACTGCTGTACAACGGCCACGCGGTGGAAGCCTATCGCGTGGAGATGAACCCGGCGGCTCCGGCGCATCATTTTCAGATCCTGCTGGCGCCAGCGCCCAATTCGGTGCAGGGCGAAGTGCGGGAGGGTTCGAAGCCAGCCGGGCAGGCGCTGGTGCTGGCCGTTCGCAAGCCGTTCGCCAAAGACAACATATACTCTCGTGCCAGGCGGGCGACGGCTGACGGAGATGGCCGCTTCGCTCTGCGCACGCTGCAACCGGGCGCCTGGCGGTTCATCGCCGTGGCGGCGTCGGAGTCCTGGCAGCGCGCCTTTGAGATCCTGCTGGCCGGCGGCGGCGTGAAGCAGGAGGTGACCGAATCGGGCAACGTCCGGCTCACGCTGGAGGCCGTGCGGTAAGCGGGTGGCTATGCGCGCGCCGTCACCACGGTATGGGGCGACATGGGCACGGGGTGCGCCTGGATGTCATTGAAACCCGCCTCGCGGTGCATGGCGTTCAATTCGCTAAAAGTGTAAGCGTCGCCGGATTCCGTCGTGATGAGCATGGTCATGGAGAAGGCGGCGGCCATGGGCGGCGAGACGCGATCTTCGTTGGGGACGAATTCGAGCGTGGCCGAGAGCCCGCCGGGTTTCAGCGCGGCGCGCACCTTCTTCAGGAGCCCGACGCAGGTGGCAGCGTCGAAGTGGTGCAGGAAGTTGGTCAGCAGGATGGCGTCGTAGGGCCCGCCGTAGTCGACGTCGAAGGCGCTGCCGGCGAGCGTGCTGAAGCGCGCCTCGACACCGGCCTTGCGGGCGTTTTCCGAGGCCACCGCCAGGACTGGGGCCCAATCGAGCGCGGTGACGCGAGCCTGCGGGTTCTGCTTCGCGATCTCGATGCCGAACAGGCCGTGGCCGGCGGCGATGTCGAGCACGTTCATCGGCCCCTTGCGCCCCTCGAGCACAATCTGGCCCAACGGTCCGGCCACGGGAGCCATCATCGGCGCCATGCTGTGGGTGAACTCCACCCACGCCGGGTTCTCCGGCTCCACCGAGCCCTGCCCGGGGAGCACGGTGCGGCCCTGGCGCACGATGCCGGCCAGGTGCTGGTAGGGTTCGGTCAACATCGGGTTGGACAGAAACCGCGCGGTGGAAGCAAGCGAGCGCGGCGAGCGCGGGTCGAGAAACGCCGCGCTGGTCTCGCTGTGGCTGTAAATTGAGCCGTCCTTGACCAGGAGGCCCTGGATCGTCAGGAAGTCGCACAGAATCCTGGTGCCGCGCACGGAGGCGCCGATTCTCTGAGCGAGGGTTGAAGCGTCGGCGGGCCCTGCACCCACGGCGCGGAAAAGGTCGAGCTCGATCGCCGCGCAGAGCGCGGAGGTACGAGCGTGGCTGGTCAAGAGATCGAAGATCAGGGCAGACGAAGGCCCCCCTGCGGGCATAGTCCCAGTTGCCATCGAAAGCTCCTCTGTTGCCTCCGATGGTAAACCAGCGGGACACGCGGCCACAACCGCGGCGTGAGCGTCCAGCTACTGCTTGATGATGGTCCCGTCGCGGCGCCGGATCTCGCCCCAGCCGCCGTTGTACTGCTGCTGCGTGCCGCGTTCGGAGGCGCCGAACGGGTACTTCTTCGCCGCCGCCTCGTCCACCTCGATGCCCCAGCCGGGGGCCTCGCTCGCATAGTAGTAGCCGTTCTTCAGTTCAGGACAGCCGTGGAAGACCTCCTTCACGCGGTCCGGGAACGCGTAGCTCTCCTGGATGCCGAAGTTGTAGCAAGCGAGATCCAGCGCGATGTTGGCGGCGTGGCCGATGGGCGAGACGTCGCCGGGGCCGTGCCAGGCGGTCTTGACGCCCATCATCTCGCCCATGGCGGCGATCTTGCGGCACGGCGTCAGGCCGCCGGCCTGCGAGACGTGGATACGGATGTAGTCGATCAGGCGATCGCGGATCAGCGGCGTCCACTCGTGCGGACTGTTGAACAGCTCGCCCATGGCGATGGGCGTGGACGACTGCTGGCGGATCATGCGGAACCACTCGATGTCTTCCGGCGACAGCGGATCTTCGAGGAAGAAGAGCCGGAAAGGCTCCACCTCCTTGGCCAGCCGCACGGCCTGAATGGGCGAGATGCGTTCGTGGACGTCGTGGAGCAGTTCGATGTCGTCGCCCAACTCCTTGCGGCACGCTTCCAGCAGCTTCACGGCGCGCTTCAGGTACGCTTCAGGCTCGAAGACGGGCGCGTTATGGAGCTTCTCCACCTGCATGTCGCCGCGGCCGGAGCCGTAGCCGGCCTGGCCGGGGACGCCCACCTGAACGCGCACATGGCGGAAGCCGCGGGCGATGTAGCTCTTCGCGCTTTCGATCACCTGCGGGATGTCGGCGCCGGAGGCGTGGCCGTAGCAATCGACGGCCTCGCGGCACTTGCCGCCGAGCAGTTGGTAGACGGGCAGACCGGCCTGGCGGCCCTTGATGTCCCACAGGGCCTGATCGACGCCGCTGATGGCGTTGTTCAGCACGGGACCGTTGCGCCAGTAGGAGGAGTTGTACATGGCCTGCCAGAGATCGTCGATGCGATCGGCGGGCTTGCCGAGGAGGAAGGGGCGGAGATAGCGCTCGACGGCCGGGACGACGAGGTCGGCGCGCTGGGTGTAGGTGGCGCAGCCGTAGCCGTAGAGTCCGTCCTGGTCGGTGAGAACCTTGACCACCACCAGGCGCAGGCCGACCGGGGCGGTGGCGATCACCTGGACGTCTTTGATCCTGGGCGACGGCGTGGCACGCGTGGCGCGCGCGACCCTCTCCTGGGCGGCGAGCTCCCGGGCAGTGAGGGCGCCCGCGCCGGCCAACTGCAGCAGGCTGCGGCGCCTCATCCTACTTCCCCTGCTTGTCTTCCAGCATGCGCTGGAGCCCCTCGATCTGGCGGCCGATCTTCTTTTCGCGGCTGACCAGCGTCAGGACGTAGATCACCAGAATGGTCCAGACCGCGGCCAATCCATAGGCCAGGTATTCGAAGTTGCGAGCGGCAGCGTCGTTCATGGTCGTGCTCCTTAGAAAGCGTGCGCGGCGCGGCGCAAGGCGTCAATCTCGCGCTGGCGGCGTTCCTGCATCATGCGCACCGCGACGAGGATGGCGGCGAACATCAACAAGGGAATCCAATTGCTGTACAGCATCACGCGGTAGCCGGTGTCCATCTTCCCGTCCCCAAACAGAACCGGCTGCGGATGCTGCGTCCGGAACCACTTGATGGAGAAGAAGACGAACGGCACCACGCTGAAGCTGAGGATGGACATCACGGCGGAGAGGCGCGCGCGTTCGGTGGGTTCCTCAATAGCCCGGCGCAGCACCAGGTAGCCGGCGTAGAGCAGCCAGCAGATGAGCATCGAGGTGAGGCGCCAGTCCCAGGTCCACCAGATGCCCCAGATGATGCGCGCCCAGATCATGCCGCTGATCAGGTTGGCGGCGCCGAAAGCCAGCCCGACCTCGGTGACCGACACGCCGAAGGAGTCCCACTTGAGGTTCTTCGATTTCAGGTACGCGATGCCCGCGATCAGCGCGCATAGAAAGCACGTGAAGCTGGTGAACGCGGCGGGCACGTGGAAGAAGATGATGCGGAAGATGGCGCCCTGGAAGGCCTCGTCCGGCAGCCCGGTTAGCAGCTTCCAGATGTTGCGCACCAGCAGCGCGGCGGCCACGGCGCCTAACCCGTACAGGATTCTTTCTCTCATGGAATCACCCAATCAGAACAGTGTCGATCAGAACGAGAGCCAGCGAAGTAAAGATGATATCGAAGCCGATCAACATGCGCATCCAGGCCAGCAGGTCGCCTTGCAGGGGCTGGCCGGCAAGCAAGGGCGTGGTCAACTGCATGGCGGCCATCAGGCAGGGGATCAGCATCGGATAGACGAGCATGGGCAGCATCAGCTCCCGCAAGCGCAGATTGACGGTCAGCGCGGAAAACAGGGTGCCCACCACGGAGACACCCCAACTGGCCAGGAGCAGCACCAGCGCCAGCCACAAGGGCTGCCCGGCGACGTGAACATTGTAGAAGACGCCGAAAACGGGGAGGCACACGACCTCGATGCCCAGCAGCAGGACGTAATTGGCCAGGGCCTTGCCCAGGAAAAGGGCGGGACCCGGCACGGGCGAGGCGATGAGCGCGTCGAGGCAGTCATTTTCCAGTTCGCGCGCGAAGCTGCGGTTCAGAATCAGAGCGCCCGCGAAGGCGAAGACCAGCCACAGCAGCCCGCCGGAGATCTCGCGCGTCGTGTCGGCGGTGGGGTCGAAGGCGAAGCTGAACAGCAGGAGAATGACCAGCGCGAAGGAGAGCGAGGCGTTGAGCGCCTCCTTGGTGCGCAGTTCGCTGCGCAGGTCCTTGGCGGCGACGGTGAGGGTCTGGCGCAGGAACCGCATCATGCCTCTCCGTAGGTCCTGTAGAGATAGCCTGGGTCGTCGAGCATCTCCTGCGTCCGCGGTCCCTGATGGGCGAGCTTGCCGCGACTGATCAGGACGACGTTGGTGGCCAGTTCCAGCGCTTCGCGTAACTGGTGGGTGGACATGAGCACGGTGCCGCCGGCCTTCAAAGCGTCGCGGAGGAGGCCTTGCAGCAGGGCGATGGCGCGATCGTCGAGCGCGGTGAAGGGCTCGTCGAGCAGCAGCAGACGCGGATTGTGCAGGAAGGCGCGGGCCACGGCGAGCCGCTGGCGCATGCCGCGGGAAAACTCGCGCACCAGGCCGTCCTTCACGCGTTCCAGGCCGGTGCGCTCCAGCCAGTGGAGAGCCGTTTTGGCGGGGTCGTCGAGCGAGTACAGGGCGGCGAAGAGCCGGAGGTTCTCCAGCGCCGAGAGTTCGTCGTAGATGGCGATGCCGTGGCCGATGATGCCGATGGAGCTGCGGGCGTCGCGGTCGAGGGTGTCGCGGTCGAAGACCTTGACGCCGCCCTTGGAGGCGCGGGAGAGCCCGGCCAGCACGCGCAGCAGCGTGGTCTTACCGGCGCCGTTCCGGCCGAGCAGGGCCACACACTGGCCGGGCTCGACCTCGAAGCTGATATCGCGTAAAGCAGGATAGTCGCCGTAGAATTTCCAGACACCTTCGACGGCGAGCGCGCTCATGCGGAGGGCTTGCTCCCGTCCCCAGGCGCCTTCATCCACTGCGCGGCGAAACTGAGCGCCAGGACGGCGAGCATCAAGCCCAGGGCCCATTTCCACTCGCGCTGATAGCCGGGCGGCTGCATCTCCACGATGCGCGGGCCGTCTTCTTCGCTCGTGGCGCCGGCCGCGGCGCCGGCCGCGGCGTTGGCCGCCGGCCGCAAAGAGCCGGTACCGTTGACGGTGATCTTATACTGCGCGTTCTTGATTTCGAAGATAGCGGCCTGCGTCTGCGGCTCGTTGCCAAGCGGTGCCAGCCCGTCGCCTTCCACTGTGATGCCTTGAGGAACCACGAGCCGGACCGGACCGGGTGCGTGGACGACTTTGCCGCTCAGCACCGAAGGCGAGCCGGCCGGCATCTTGTAGCTGAGGTCGAAACGGGTCTCGCCGGGCTTGATGGGGAAGTCGAGGAAGTAGACACCCGCGCCGGCCTGCTTGGCCTCGCGCTCCACGGGCATGCCGCCGGGCGCGGTGGCCCGGGCCATGATGTTGGCGCGCGCTTCGGCGGGCACGAAGAAGCGTAGCGTGCCGCTCTGGGGATTGTTCCAGGTGGTCTGATCCGGGTTGGAGGCGATCACCGTTTCGTTGACGATCAGATCTTTCCCGTCGGTCTCCACCAGAATCATGTGCTGGCTGAACTGGACGGCGCCCGCCTTCGAGGATGCGTCGAAAATTGCGACGTCCAATGCCTGGGCGAGCGCGCCCGGCGGCGCCTGCACATTGTAGGAAACGCCCTGCCAGTGGGCCTGGACAAGATACGGGGACGAAGCGTCGGCTTCGAGCTGGAACTTGCCGGCGGCGTCCGACACAGCCTTGCCCGCCGCTTCCATGCCGCCTTGTCCAATCTTGGTCAGGTTGACGGTCACGCCTGCCTGGGGCTTGCCGCTGGTCTTGTTCACCACCGTGCCGTTGATGGCGGCCACCAGCGGCAGCGCACAAAGGAAAAGAACCGCCGCCTTCATGCCTGGCCCTCCATTGTCTTGCCGCATTCGCCGCAGAACTTCATCGATTTTTCGAAGACGGCCCCGCAATGGGGGCACTTCAGGCCCTTCACGGTTTCGGCCGCTTTCTGGGCCACCGCCTGTGCCCGGACCGTGGCTCTTGCGGCGGAGAGGCCGTGGGCGACGGTGTCGATTTCCGCCAGCACGCCCGCCAGTTCGTTTTGGAGCGTCAGCTTCGACTTGCCGTAGTCCGAGTCCGACAGCTTGCCCAGACGGTATTCGAAGTTCAGGTCGCGCAGGTTGTCGTAGATCACCGCCTTGCGGCTTTCCAGGTGCTCCACCGGCGAGGCGGGCGGCGCCTGCGGCAGGTCCTTTTCGCGCACAAACAGGACAAGGGCGAGCACGCTCGCGGTGATGAGGATGGAAACTGCTAGAATCATGCGCCGAAAATCCCTATTCCATGTCTGAGAGGTCTTTGTCGATGCGCTCCCGGTATTGAGCCAATTCAGACGACTCCGTCTCGGCCGGGTCCGGCCCTTCGGCGGCCGGGCGCCGCTTCATGTAGCGCCGCAAAACCAGGTAGATGATGCCGAGTCCGCCGGCCAGGCCCACAAACGGCATGGTCCAGCTCAGCAGATAGAAGCCCTCGGCAGGCGGCTTGAGCAGGATCTCCTTGCCGTAGACGCGTTCCATCTCGGCGAACACCTCGCTGTCGCTGAGCCCCTGATCGGCCATTTGCAGCAGTTGGGTCCGCACGGGGTCGGAGAAGTGGCAGTTGATCATGTTGCAGCCCGTGATGCTGGCCTGGCAGCCGCACTTGCACTTCAACATGTCGCCCAGCCGCCTGACGCGCTCGTTGGTCAGCGGCACCGTTCCTTCCACCAGCGCCACTGTCAGCAGCAGCGCCAGCAGCAGCTTACTTCGCAGCTTCAGCCTGTTTTGCATAGACACCCACAACTTCCGTCCTGGCGTACGAATACTTCACCTTGCTCGGCACCAGACAGACCAGTGTCCCGAACATCAGCACGTAGAAACCGACCCAGATCCAGCTCACCAGCGGGAAGACGTAGGCCTGGATGATCGCCTTGTCGGCGTCGGTCTGGCTCATGCTGGCGAAGTTCAAGTAGAGATCCTCATGGAGCCTGCGCCGGATGGAGACCTCCGACGTCGGCTGCTGGGTGGCGGAATAGACCCTGCGCTCGGGGCTCATGTCGCCCAGGTACTCGCCATTGCGATAGACGCCGACCAGGGCGCGCTGCCACGAGTAGTTGGGCGTGTCGCCGTCGGTCACCTGCTTGACGTGCAACTGGTAGCGGCCGATCTCGAAGCGGTCGCCGATCTTCACTTCCTTGGTCGTGTCCAGGTTGAAGGCCGCGCCGGTGTAGCCGGCAAACATGATCACGATGCCCATGTGCACCATGTAGCCGCCGTAGCGGCGGGTGTTGCGGTGGGTCAATTCAACCACGGCGCGCCCGAAATTCATCTGGCTCTTGGCGGCGATCGCCCGCGCGCCCTTGAAAAACTCCATCACCACGGTCACCGTCACAAACGCGCACAGGCCGAGGCTGATCAGCGCGTAGAGGTGGTGGATGCCAAATGCGGCCAGAGCGGCGATGGTCAGAAACATCACAGCCACCGGCCAGCGGAATGCCCGCTTCAGGCTCTCCAGCGAGCTACGGCGCCAGGCGATCAGTGGGCCCACGCCGGTGAGCAGCAGCAGGAACAGCCCGATGGGCACGTTCACCTTGTTGAAGAACGGTGCGCCCACGGTGATCTTCTCACCCAGCACGGCTTCGGTGATCACCGGGAACATAGTGCCCCAGAGGACCGCGAAGCAGGAAGCCAGCAGGATCAGGTTGTTGAACAGGAAGCTCGACTCGCGGCTTAGGACGCTCTCCAGCCGCACCTCGCTCTTGAGGTAGTCCAGCCGCTTGAGAATCATGAACGTGGTCACGGCGACCTCGATGGTGAGGAAGGCCAGGAACCAGGTTCCCAGCGACGATTGCGCGAAAGCGTGGACGCTCGACACCACGCCGCTGCGGGTGAGGAAGGTCCCGAAGATGCAAAGGAAATAGGTGCTGGAAATCAGCACCATGTTCCACACCTTCATCATGCCCTTCTTCTCCTGCATCATCACCGAGTGCAGGAAGGCGGTGGCGGTGATCCAGGGCAGCAGCGACGCGTTCTCCACCGGGTCCCAGCCCCAGTAGCCGCCCCAGCCAAGCACCGCGTAAGCCCACCCTTGTCCGAGCATGACGCCCATCGACTGGAAACCCCAGGTGATCAGCGACCAGCGGCGCGTGGTTTGAATCCAGGCGTCGCCGGGCTGCTTGGTCACCAGCGAGGCGAAGGCGAAGGCAAAGGGGACGATGAAGCCGACGTAGCCCAGGTACAAGGCCGGCGGATGGATCGCCATCAGCCAGTACTGCAACAGGGGATTCAAGCCGTTTCCGTCGGCCACGGCCGTGACGCCCTTGCCCACGGCCAGCACCTGGAAGGGCGGCTCGACAAAGGCGTTCAGCGTGCAGAAGAACACCTGGGTGAACATCAGCACCGCCACCACGTAGGGCATCATCTCCCGGTGCTTCTTCCGGTTGGTCCACACCACGATGGCCGAGTAGACCGACAACAGCCACGACCACAACAGCAGCGAGCCTTCCTGCCCGCCCCACCAGGCGGCGAACTTGTAGACGGCCGGCATGGCGCGGTTGGATCGCGCCGCCACGTAAGCCAGGCGGAAGTCGCTGGTCAGCAGCGAATAGACCAGAATGCCGGCGGCGGCCGTCAGCAGGATGAAGATCCCGTACACCGCCCGCCGTCCGCTCTCGATGAGGAAAGGCTTCTTCTTAATGGCCCCGGTCAGAGAAGCCAGGAAGGAATAGGCTGCCAGGCAGAGTGCCAGCAGGATGGCGAATGCGCCGGATGTTTCCATGGATCGTGCTCCGTCCTCTCAGGGATTAGGACATCGACGGCGGCTTGGATGAGTTCAACGGCTGCTGCGCCGGCCTCTGCCCGGGCGCGGCCTCGTACTTCGAGGGGCACTTGGCGGCGATGGAACTCGCCTGGAAAGACCCGTCGGACTGCATCCTGCCATCCGCCATCGCCTGCGCGTTGTCCCGGAACGTGTCCGGCAGCGGGTCTTTGCCCGTGTACACGACGCTCAGTGTCAGGTTCTTTTCTTTTTCGTGAATGGTGAAAAAGACCTTCTCGCCTTCACGCCGGATGGTGCCGGGCAGCACGTCGCCCGTCACCCTCACCCGCTTCCCCACATCGGGCGACTGCTTCAACTCCGAGATCGTTTTGTAGTAGGTCTTAGACTCTTTGATGCCGCTGGCGGCCAGCCATGCCAGAGTGCCGATAATCGCAACTACCAATGCTCCAAAACGAAGGTAGGTCTTCATGTGTCACCTTTCATTCCAGTATAGCCCCTCCGCGCAGCCTTTCACTGGCCGGCGGATCTCAGTTGCGGCACCACCCAAAACGACTGCCCGCCGGGGTTGGAGCGCACGGCTTGCACCGACACCCTCCACTGCCCGGGCTCGGGGCCGTCGATATGAACGCTCTCGGTGTCCTCACGGAAGGTCCGCCCGCTGGGACTCACCAGGTAGAGGTCGAAATCGGAGTCGCGGCTCTCCCAGCCCAGCCGGACATCCAGAGCCGAGGTGCCTCGGGGAATGTCAAGCAACCGGGTCCACCACCCGGCAAATGCCGCCTCCCCGGTCCAGCGCGGATCCGGCCGCGATTGCCTGTTCTGGGAAAGCGCTGTGCCGGATTGGTCGAAAACGAACGGGACACTCTGCGCTGAAATGGAAAATCCTTTGGTGACATGAACATGCACGTGCTTTCCGAACGAGTAGCCACTGTTACCCACCTCGGCCAGGATCTGCCCGGCATCCACGCGGTCGCCCGTTCGGACGCGGAACGAACCGGCCCGCAGGTGGGCGTAGTGTGAGAACTCCCCGTCCTCGTGCTTCAGGGTGATGTAGTTGCCGAAGATCCGCCGGGCCGGGGTCTGGCCCAGGCCCAGGTCGAAGGCGCTCACCGTGCCGGGCCGCATCGCCGTCACGTGTCGCCCGTCCACCGGGGCGATGTCGTAGGCGTGCCGGGCCCGGCCCCAGTGCGAGTACGAGCCATAGGGGCCCTGCGACACCCGCCAGCGCTCGCCGGCGGCGGCCGGCATCTGGTATCCGGCGGCGGACGAGACGACGAAGCGCGCCGGCGCGCTTTGGGTCCCGTCGGGATTGCGCAGGATCACCAGGTACTCGGCAGGTTCCAGAGGCGGCGGTTTCACGATGATCCGGTTGCCCTCCTGCCTCTCAGGCAGCAGATGCGCGATATAGGTCCATCCGCCGGTCTTCGAATACCGGGCCAGATTAATGGACGTCTCCGAACCGGCGCCGTGGGCGTCGATGGCCAGTTCGTCCTGGGAGACGCTCGCTACCTTCACAGAAAGGCCGGCGGCGGCGCCAACGATCTCGAAGGGCCTTTCGTGCGTCACCTCGCCGTTGAGCAGGATTCGCGCCCGCCAGGGGCCGGGATTGGCGCCGGCTTCAAATCCGCCCACCGGCAGCGCACTGAGGAAGCACAGCGCCTGGGCGGCGGGCAGATCGTCGTAGGCCACCGGCTGGGCCACTCGTCCCTGCGGATCCACCCACTCGATACGCAGCCGGTCGCCTGCCTTGACTCCGCGGACCACGAATCGCAGAAAGACCTGCTCGGCCGAGGATTCCACCCGCGCCGCGGGCCGGGTAATGGCGCACGCCGTTTCACTCGCCGCCAGCCCCGTCTGGCTCTGCTCGACGACCGCCGCCGGGGCGGTCAGGCACACCATCAGAGCTATGGCCGCCAGCCGCATACTCACCTATCGGCGCCATTGTTCCGGCCCATTAGACGCCCCCTCATGCCCCACCCCTTCCCAGCCGATAAGCATTATTAGGTGATCCATGAGCGCCCCTACGCAGTCCGCCGACCTCCAGGACCACTACGCAGTGCTGTGTGTCGATACCAAGGCGACTCCCGAGGTCATCTATCAGGCGTATGCGGTCCTGGCCGCCAAGTACCATCCGACCAACCAGGAAACGCGGAATATGGTCAAGTACGGGGCGGTCACACGAGCCTACGAAGTGCTCTCCGACCCCCACTCCAGGCTCGCCTTCGACGCCGCGCTGCCCAAGGCCGCCGCATCCACCGATTTCGTCTTCGCCGGACGAGAGTTCTTTGACGCGCTGAACTCGGAATCGAATCGCCGCGCCTGCATCCTCTGCCTGCTCTATGATCGCCGACGCCAGCGGCCGGCCCTGCCGGGCATCACCATGCGCGAGGTGGAGGCCATGGTCACGTTCTCCGCGGATCAGATCCTGCTTGCCCTGTGGTACCTGAAACAGCGCGGCTTGGTCCTGTCAGACGACAAGAGCACTCTGCAGATCACCGCCGACGGCATGGAGTTCCTCGAACGAAACCCGCCCGGCCCCGGCACCGTCTTCGCACTCCTCAAGTCCACTGAGGCCCCCCCGGCCCAGCCCGCCGGGGAGATGCAATCCCCACCGGCGGCCTGACTTTTCCGCGACCAAACGCGATCCTGCTTCATCGAACAGGTCAAGCGCAAGGCTTGCGCTCAACCTCTTCACAGGCCTTACTAGTTCAGAAGGAGACACTCAACCTATGCTCGGTGTTGGACAGAAATTCCCCGACTTCAAGCTTGCCGCATCGGTCGGCCTCGCTATGGAGTTCCCCGCCCTCTCGTTGGACGATTACGGAGGCAAGTGGAAGGTCATTTTCTTCTGGCCGAAGGACTTCACCTTCGTCTGCCCTACGGAAATCACCGCCTTCGGCGCGCTGAACGGCGAGTTCATCAAGCGCAACGCGCAGGTCCTCGGCGCCAGCGTCGATTCCGAGTTCGTCCACCTGGCCTGGCGCAACTCCCACCCCGGCCTGAAGGAACTTCCCTTCCCCATGCTGGCCGACATCAAGCGCGAGCTCAGCGCCGCCCTCGGCATCCTGGACCCCAAGGCCGGCGTCAGCCAGCGCGCCGTCTACATCGTCGACCCCGACAACACCATCCGCTTCGTCATGGTCACCGACCTCTCGGTCGGGCGCAACAGCAACGAAGTTCTGCGCGTCCTGGACGCCCTCCAGGCCGGCGGCCTCATGCCCTGCGACTGGCAGCCCGGCCAGCCACCCATCAAACTCTAACCGTTTCCAACCTCCCTTGGGGCAGGGCCTGGCGCCCTGCCCCTTTTCTTTTCCTCTTATCCCCTAGTGTCCTGAGTTATAAGTTCATTGCATAAGTTGGACGTCTGCCGCATAATGGTCTTGAGTTCGTTTTGGAGAGCATCATGCGCACTGGACGTCCGAAAAAACCACTGGTGGTGAAGCCTGCTGACCGGGAGAAACTG